>JAMOMG010000365.1 GCA_027068695.1 Flavobacteriaceae bacterium | reverse complement strand
ATCAATATCATTTATCACACCATCAAAATCATCATCAAAAACTTCTGGACAATCGATTAGATATTCAGTATAATCGTCTTTATACCAAACTGACGGCATGAAATCAAGCTGAGACTGGTTCACTTGAATACATCCAATAGAGTTTAATTGAGTGTTGAAATAAATTAAATTTATAATCATAGAAACATCTAATGAAGTAAGTCTAGTACTATTCAAATACACGGTTCTTAACTTCCGATTTTCAGATAAATTTATGTATACCAACGGATTTATATTAAGATACAATGCAGATAAGTTAAGGTTATTATTCAAATCGATTAAATTAATATTATTAGAATAAGCACTCAGTAATTCTAAATTACTATTGTTAGAAACATTTAATGAAGATAATTTGTTGTAAGAAATCATTAGTATTTCTAATTTTTTATTTTTAGTAATATCCAACTCACTTAATTCATTTGAATTACATTTTAATTCTATTAAACCAGAAAAATCTTCAATTCCTTGTAGCGACTTAATTGAAAGCCCGCTAATGTCTATATTGGAAATATTTCTAACATCCATTGTTATTACATAATCATCCAAAAAATCATCATAACCTAAATCGATTAAAGCTTGTTCAAAATGATCGTCAGGTACAAACGTTTTTTGAGGAAATTGTGAAGCAGAGCATCCTTTTGAATCTACACTGTCTCCTAGTGTTGTATTTGGGCATTGATCAATATCATTCATTACCCCATCAAAATCATCGTCTAATTGACTTTCTGAACATCCGTCGGAATTAACATCTTCTCCTAATGGAGTTTCAGAACATGCATCCAATCCATTTGCTATTCCATCAAAATCATCGTCTAAAACAGTTGTACAATAAATTGAATATTGAGTTTCATTACTTTTTATCCATTCTTTTGGGACGTTATTTAACTGTTGCTGGTTTACTTGAATACAAGATAAATTTAAATTATTATTGGTAACTAGGGATTTTAGTAAGTTGTTATTACTAACATCTAATGATATTAAATAATTATTAGAACAATTTAAATTATCTAAAACTCTACTAAGACTTATATCTAACTCTGTTAGCTTATTTTTTTCACAATTTAGTTCATAAAGGTTAGGGCTATTACTTAAATTTAAAGTAGTTATCTCATTATCATTGCATCTAAACATATATAAGAGCATATTATTAGACACGTCCAATTCCTTTAATTTATTTGAGTTACAATATAATTGAGTAAGTTTTAAATTATTACTCAAGTCTAAGCTTTCAATTTTGTTGAAAGAACAATCCAAATTTTGAAGATTTGTATTTTTGCTAACATCTATATTGGTTAATTTATTATAAGCACAAGTAATATTATACAACTTTAGATTTTTACTAACATCCAAATTTGTTAAATTATTACTATACCCTAAAAAATATTCTAAATCTAAATTATTACTTAAGTCAATTTCATTCAATTGATTAATATGACATCTAAGAATTCTAAGTTTTGTATTAAATTTTAAATTTAATGTTGTTAATTTATTCTGATTACAATATAAATGAGTCAAGTTTATGAAATCTTCAATCCCTGTTAAATCAGTAATATTTTTATTATAGACATTCAATTCAGTAATATTTTCAATTTCAGAAGTATATACTGCATTGTTAATAATACCATCACTATCTATCCCAAGATCAATTAATGCTTGTTCAAAATTAGGGTCAGGAATAATTGTAATTCTATCCGTAGGGCAACCCACATCATTAACACTCACGCCCACGGGAGTATCTGGGCAATTGTCTAAATTATTTAATACGCCGTCACCATCAAAATCTGTATTTGAGCAATCTTCTGAATATGTGACATAATCTTCTTTTACCCAATATAAATAAATTCCTAGTTTCTCTTTTGCTAAATTTTCATCACTTACCTGAATACAAAATAAATCTGGATTAAAAACTGTGTTTACTTTAGTTAACTCATTTTTATTGCTTAAATCTAATTCACTTAGTTTATTGGATGAACATGCTAAATTATTGAGTTTTAAATTCTGGCTTAAATCTAAAGTAGAAATATTATTGACTGAACAATGCAGATACCTCAACTCTGTATTCTGACTTAAATTCAAATCAGTTATTTGATTAAAATAACATAATAAGTCTATTAAATTTTTACAATTACTAACATCTAAATTTAACAACTCATTTTCAAAACATTCAATAATTTCCAAATCAATATTTTTAGTAATATCTAGCTGAATTAAATTATTTTTTGAGCACATGAGTGTTTTAAGAAGAACATTCTTTTCAACATTTAAGGTGTTTATTTCATTATACGAACAATTCAAATTAGTCAAATTAATATTGTTCGTAGTTTCTAAATCTATTATTTTATTGTTGGAACAATCTACTGTTTCAAGATTACTGTTGGAAGAAATATCCAAAGAATTAAGGTTATTATTTGAGCATAAAAGTATTTGTAAACCAAAAATATTACTTAAATCAATAGTTGGAATATTATTATTTGAACAGGATAAATTCCAAAGATTTGAGTTCTGAGAAACATCTAATTTCGTTAATTTATTATTGTCACATGCAACATATTTAAGTTTATTGTTTTCCCTTAAGTCCAATTTTACCAAATTATTGAATGTACAAATTAAAACTTCAAGATTTTTAAAATCCTCAATTCCTTTCAAAATACTAATTCCTCTATTTGAAAGTTCTAAAATAGATATATTTTCAATAATAGACGTATTTACATAATTATCAAGAGTATCATCAAATCCTTTTTCGATTAAATAAAGTTCAAAATTGTCATCTGGGACAAAAGTTAAATTGTTTGGTGGATTAATAGATATAAATCCTTTATTCAATGAAAAAAATATATTCCCTACACTTTCTATTTTTATTCTTGCACCCGCAGTAGAAATATTTGGAACGGTTATGGAATATTCACCATTATTTTCAATTTCTGAAGCCAGTATTTCCGTAAAACTGAAACCACCATCTATAGATAATAAAATATTCACTTTTGAACAATTAATTGGAGCAACATCTGTATTAGCTACATCCCAAGTTATAAGTTGTTCTGTTCCTGGACTCCATTGCATATCCTCTACTTGAGAAGTTATTTTAAAAGGGCCTGCTTCTTGTTTAAAAGTAATAGAGGTTTCTTTATAAGCCACACTACCTACATTAATGTTATTATCTCTAACTAATAGTCCAAAGTTCATTGTCCTATTTACCGATGGCAACATTTCTGTAGTACTTGAAATTTCTCCAGCAACTAAAGTTGATTCATCTGGAAAATAACGTTTAGAAGAAGTTTTTGGCTGCTTCCATTCAAAAGCCGGGCCTCTAGTGGAAGTTGAAACAAGAGGAAATTCAGCTGGCTCATAATCCAATTGCTCCCATGAAAATGATAATTCATCCCCATCAATATCGGTTACACTGGCATTTAGATAAAAAGGAGTAGAAATTGGAATACTAAAATTTTCAATATCCTCAATAATTGGACTATTGTTATCTACTACTGAAATATTACCACAATCAACACTGCTTATGTAAGATTCTATTTGTTTTATACTAATCAAATGAAAATAGGTTGGTTGATCTCCGTAAGACATATATGTTTTACCACAACCTACTTCAACACCAGAATAACTTTCTGCACCTACCCCATTACAATTATTAAATGTGTGAAACGCACCTAATTGATGTCCAATTTCATGAACAAAAAGTGAACCCCAAAATGAAGATATTCCCTTCGCTTTTGTTGGTGAACATAATGCATATGGGGCGGCTAACCCTCCACATGCATTAGTTCCAATTAAATGTCCTAAATCATAGTCAATATTTTTAAGTATGTCATCCATTACTGGCTGAATTTCTTCAATCAATATAAATTTATTTTCTATAGAAAATGGATCACTTTCAGGATCAATAAAAATTAAATCCAATTCATTTTCTATTAAAACAAATTTCAATGATAAATCTCTTTCAAAAATGGCATTTGCAGTATTAATTTTATCTACAAGAGCAGATAAAATTATTTCCTTTTTATAGCTTATTGAAGCATTTGATCCTATGTTATTTTGATTTAATATCTCCTGTGATAATTCCCCCGTGGTGGCAACAGCAATTTTATATATTCTTAAATCCCCAGCAGAGGCCACTTTTTGATAATTTTGTTGTTTGATTGCATCTTTAATAAAACTGTTCGAAAATTTATCTTCAGTCTCACAATTAAATGGTTCAACATCGCTTTCTATATCTGAGTAAACCTTATATACATTTCTAGTTGAATTTAACCTTTCAATAATAATTGAATAATCTTTATTTCGTAAGACTTTCGCCTTTAACCCAATTTTAGAAATACTAAACCGAATAGAATAATTGTTTTCTTCTATACTTTTACCTATATATGTTTTAATATCTGTAAATTTATTTTGTAAACCATCTACCATAGTAGCAGTTTCAAACACTTCAAACTCTATTAATTCCCCATTTTCATTTGGAAAAGTTATAGTTTTACTATATTCACTTCCTTTAATTCCTCTTTTTGTAGATGTATTTAATTTATTTTTTAATAATTCAAGATTTAGACTAAACAATTTAAATTTAGGTGATTCTACGTCTTTTTCAGCTTTGTCGGCAATGTTTTTACTTGGTTCAGAAACTAAGCTCCATAGTTCATTTGAAGTTTGTGCCTTAATAAGTTGTATTAATGAAAATACTAAAAAACATAGAGTGATATATTTCTTTTTCATAAAAAACAAGTAGCAATTATTAATCACAAATATATGACAAA
>JAMOMG010000364.1 GCA_027068695.1 Flavobacteriaceae bacterium | reverse complement strand
GTTTGTTTACACAACTTACAATGAAAATGCACATGCAAATCGGTTTCTATTTCACAATGGCAATTTTCTTCACACAAGGCATATTTTGTAATTCCCGTACCATCATCAATTTTATGAGCAATTTCATACTTTACGAAAGTTTTTAAAGTACGGTATAGCGTTGTTCTATCAGATTTATCAAAATAATTTTCTAAATCAGTTAAACTCATTGCTGCTTTTTCGGTTAAAAGAAATTGTAAAACCAACAGTCGCATTGCTGTTGGTTTTACATTGTGTTTATCTAAAATTTTTTCTAAATCAAGATTCATGCTAAAAATCGAATTTTTTAATTGATTTACACGTTTTTATTCTGTACGCATCTTTAATATCAGATACATAAATAATACCATCTGCGGGGTAAGGTGTAGCTGCATTCTCACAAATTATTTCAATGGCGTTTTCTACTTCTTCATCTTGACATACCAACTCCAACTTAATCATTTTACTATCTGCAAAATGAAATTTTAACGAAGGTAGTGAATCTTCTCGTTTATAAGTTCCTGTACCTTCACACTCTAATAAGGTAACACTTTTAAAATTATTTTCTTTAAGTACCTCAACTACTTTTTCTAACTTATTTGGTTTTATATATGCTTTAATTTCTTTCATTTTAATAAATTTAGAATTATTATTTAATGTTCATGGTCTTCAAACTCACCTTTATTCAATTCTGCATTAACGTAATAAGCTCCTTTTGTTACAACCACAATATTTTTTGGTATTTCATTAATAAAAACCACTTCTGAGAAACCTAAATCTGAAATCCCTCTATTTATTTGAACTTTTTCAAGTGTAATATTATCTTTATCGTTTTCTTTTTGAATAAAAATATAATCCAATCCTTTTTCTGTAACAAAAGCTCCTTCTGGCAAAGCACTTACTTCCTTGTTCGATGTTGTTATTCTTGCTTCAACAAACATTCCCGTTAGCAAACCAGCATGAGTTCCAATAATTTTCGCATGTACTTTAACAGCTCTTGTGTCCATATCAAAAGCACTGCCTAAAGCGAAAATTTCAGCTTCATAAATTTTATCGGGTCTTGTTGTTAAAGCAAATGTGATTTTTTGTCCTACTTTGGCTTTATCAATATCTTTTTCAAAAACTTTCAATCCAATATGCAAATGCTCATTATCAACAATTTCAAACATCTCTTGCTCTGGAGCAACAAATTTTCCAATATTAATAGCTATATTTTGTACGTATCCATTAATTGGTGAAATTACTGGTATTGATGAAATAATTTGACCTTTTTCTAATACTGAAATATTTATCCCTACTAATTGTAACATTGATTTAGCAGCATTTAATGCAGATTTTCCATCTTTATAAGCTGCTTCTGCTTGTTGAAAAGATTTTTGCGAAGTAATACCATCTTTAAAGAGTTCTTTTTTACGTAAATAATCTTTTTCTAAAAATGAATAATTACTTTTAGCTGTTAAATATTCGCGTTGCATAGTAATAAATTGTGGGTTATTTAACTGGGCAATTGCTTGTCCTTTTTTTACATAATCACCTTCAATTACTGCCACACTTTCTATACGACCTCCTACAATTGCACTTATACTTGCCCTTTTTTGAGGCGGTAATTCTAATTGCCCATTAACCTTCAATGTTTTTCCTAAATTTACTTTTTTAGTAGTTCCCAACTCAATATCCATAACTTCTAATTGCTTTTGCTGAAGCGTTACAAAATTTAAAGTTTCTTCTGTCTCTTTGTCTCCTTCATGGGAATCACTATGGGTATCATTGTGTACTCCACTATCGGTTTCTTTTTTCTGTTGAGCTGTTTTATTTTGGCAGCTCACTAAAAAAATAAGGAGTAAAAAAATGCTGCTAATGTTTATTATAATATGTTTCATCTGATTGTTTTTAATATTTATTAAGTGTCAATAGACACTTTCTTATTTTTAATTATATTTTCCTGTTAAATAATTGATTTCAATTACGGTTTGATTGTACAAATTAAGCTTACTCAAATAATCTGTTTTTATTTGTACAGCTTGTTCTAAAGACGTTATGTATGCTACATAACCTACTTCACCTTCTTTGTAAGCCTTATTGGCAGATGAAAATAACTTCTCAGCCAATTGTAAACCCTTTGTCTCATAATACAATAACGAAGCTTTGTATTTTTCATAGTCTTGTAGATTCGTTTTCAAGACAGAATTAACATCTAACTTCGTTTGCTCATAATTCATTTTAGCAATTTCATTATTCTTTTTAGCCGCCTGAGTTTTTCCTTTTTGTGTCCAAAAGAATATTGGTACTTTTAAACCTACTTGAAATCCAGTAAAATTTTTAACACCTTCAATTTGCTGATTGAAATATCCAGCAGTCAAATCCGGTAAAAATTTAGATTTTTCAAGTTTATATTGTCCTTTTGAAATGGTAACAAATTGCTCTTTAAGTTTTAAAATTGGATTATTATTACCTAACTCTTCAACTTGATCAAAAGATATTCTTTGTAAGCTTTTATTTAAAATGGATACTGAGTCGTTTGTGTTAAGCAATAACTGTAATTGCTTTCTTAAATTTTCAATATCTAAATTGGCTTCCAATTTTAATAAACCTACTTCTTCTCGTTTACCTTCAGCTGCTATTTTTTCAATTAAGTTTGTTTCGCCAGATTCAAATCTTTTTTGAGCAATAATTGCAAAATTTTCAAACTCTTTTTCTAAGGAAGAAATTAATTCAAATTTATTTTTCGCATACCATAATTGCATATAAACAGCTCTCACATTCCGTTCTAAAACATTTTTCTTCAGCATTAAAGAGGCTTCACTCAAAATAACTTTTTCTTTTTGCAATTTTGATTGTATTCCATAAACTGTTGGAAATTTAAAGTCTTGAGATATGCTCAATTCGTAATCTATTTGAGCTGCATTTATTTGTCCTTTTGTATATGAAATAGTTGTTTTATCTAAATCAAAAGATGTTTTTTTAAGACTTTCTTGTTTCTCTATTTCTAAATTTGCAGCTTTTATAGTTGGATTATTATTGAAAGCTATTTCAACTGCTTCTTCAATAGTCATTTTTTGACTTTTTTCTTGTGCATTTGCGAAATTATTGCCTGCAAATAATACAAAGCCTAAAATTAATATTGTTGCAATTTTAGTATTCATTGTACTACCTTTTCTGTCTTTTCTTTTTTGAGAACTACGCTCTACTAAATAATATAACACAGGCACCACTAATAATGTTAAAAAAGTTGATGAAATTAAACCTCCAATAACAACAGTTGCCAAAGGTCTTTGTACTTCTGCACCTGCTGATGCTGAGATTGCCATTGGCATGAATCCCATTATTGCTGCAACCGCCGTCAATAAAATAGGACGTAAACGCTCTTCTGTAGCCAACAAAATACGCTCTTTTATGTTTGTCATTCCTTCTAATTTTAAACTATTAAACCTACTTACCAGCACCAATCCATTTAAAACAGCAACACCAAATAACACTACAAAACCAACGCCTGCTGAAATACTAAAAGGCATACCTCTAATTGCCAAAAAGTAAATACCTCCAATTGCTGCCAGTGGTACCGCCATATATATCATAGTTGCTTGTGTAAATGAGTTTAAAGCAAAATATAACAGTATAAAGATTAAGAATAAAGCTATAGGCACTACAATTGCTAAACGTTCTTTGGCTCTTTTTAGATTTTCGAAAGAGCCTCCGTATTCAATAAAATAACCATCAGGTAAATCTAACTCTGCATCTAATTTTTGCTGTACTTCTTCTACCATAGATTCTACATCTCGCCCTCTTACATTAACTCCAACTGATACTCTTCGATAGGTATTATCTCTAGAAATTTGCATAGGTCCGGGTCCGTAAGTAATATCAGCCAGTTCTTTAAGTGGAATTTGAGAACTTTCATTGGGTAAATCCACAAATAAATTCTTTAAATCATCTATGCTTTGCCTATAAGCGCTGGAAAAACGGACTACCAAATCGAAACGTTTTTCTCCTTCAAAAATAATCCCAGCATTTGCACCAGCAAAAGCAGCACTTACATACTGATTAAGTTTTTTAACAGACAAACCATATTTCGCTAATTTTGCTCGTTGATAATTTACAGTAATCTGTGGCAAACCATCTGTAGCTTCTGCACGTACATCAGCTGCACCATTAACTGTTTTAATAATTTTAGCCATTTCTTCAGCCTTAGTTGCCAAAACATCTAAATCATTGCCATACAATTTAATCGCAACATCTTCTCGCACACCCGTAAGTAGTTCATTAAAACGTAATTCAACTGGTTGGGTAAAGATGAAATTAGCACCTACAATATTTTTTAACTTATCTTGTATTTTTTCTATTAATTCGGTTTTAGTGGTTGCTGAAGTCCATTTATCCATATCTTTTTCAAGAATTATAAAACTATCAACAACATCCATAGGCATTGGATCCGTTGGAATTTCCGCAACTCCAATACGTCCAACCATTGTTTTAACTTCAGGAAAATTAGAAGTTATTATATTTTCAACATCTTCAGAAATTTTAATAGATTCAGACAAAGAACTACCTGGTTTCATAATAATTTGCATCGCAATATCTCCTTCATCAAGCTTTGGAATAAATTCACCTCCCATTCTAGAAAACACAAAAGAAGCAATAACAAATAATAATACTGCAATGGCTATTACTGCTTTTCTAAAGTTTAAAGCTCCATTTATTAATGGTTTATATACTTTGAAGATGCTTGACATCATTTTATTACTCAATTTTGTCAGCCAATCTTCCAATTTCGTAAACCACGTTCTTTTTTCTTGTGAAGTTGGTTTCATAAATAATGATGCCATTACAGGGACATAGGTTAAGCACAACAATAATGCACCTAAAACTGCAAACCCAAAAGTAAATGCCATTGGCCTAAACATTTTACCTTCAACACCTGTTAAAAATAAGATTGGAGTAAATACGATTAAAATAATAAGCTGCCCAAAAAATGCTGAATTCATCATCATACTACTTGATTTGTAGCTTAATGCATCCATTTCTTGTGCTGTAAAGTCACCCTTATTCTTTTTAATTCGCTGCTCAATGTGGTGTACTGTACCTTCTACAATAATTACGGCTCCGTCTACTATAATTCCAAAATCAATGGCTCCTAAACTCATTAAGTTTGCCCAAACTCCTGTAGCTTTCATTAAAATAAATGCAAATAGTAAAGACAAAGGAATTATGGAGGCGGTAAGTAATCCACCACGTAAACTACCTAGCAACAACACTAATACAAATACAACAATTAAAGCACCTTCAATCAAATTTTTTGAAACTGTACTTGTGGTTCGTGCGATTAAATCACTCCTATCTAAAAAAGGTTTAATTTCTAATCCTTCAGGCAGTGATTTTTGAATAGCTGCAATACGTTTTTGTACATTTTTAATTACTTCATTTGGATTTTCTCCCTTTAACATAAGAACCTGACCTCCAACCGATTCTTCTCCATCTTCAGTAAAAGCCCCATAACGCACAGCAGATCCAAAACGAACTGCATCTGCAACATCTTTAATTAAAATAGGTGTATTTTTATTGTTTTCAATAACAATATTTTTAATATCATCTATGGATCTGGCTAAGCCTTCTCCTCGTATAAAATTAGCCTGATGATTTCTTTCAATATAAGCACCACCTGTATTGGAATTATTGTTTTCCAGTGCTTCAAAAACTTCACTAATGCTAATTCCCATACTGTTTAATTTATTGGGATTTAAAGCAACTTCATATTGTTTTACATTTCCACCAAAAGAATTTATCTCAACAACGCCTGGCACTAATGCCATTTGCCTTTTAACAATCCAATCCTGAATAGTTCTCAATTCAGAGGGTGAATATTTATGTTCAAAACCTTTTTTTGGTACCAATGAATATTGGTATATTTCTCCTAAACCTGTAGCAATAGGAGCCATAAATGGTTTTCCAAAACCAGCAGGAATATCCTCTTGAATTTCAGTTAATTTTTCTTGCACTAATTGTCTTGGTAAATAAGTACCCATTTCATCTTTAAATACGATGGTGACTACTGAAAGTCCAAAACGAGATACAGAACGTAATTCTGTAACACTAGGTAAATTAGCTACGGCTAATTCTATAGGGTATGTTACAAATTGCTCAATATCTTCTGTTCCCAAATTGGGAGCTACAGTAATTACTTGTACTTGGTTGTTTGTAATATCGGGTACAGATCCCAATTTTACGGTCATCATTGAATATGTACCAGCACCTATAAGTACTAGGATAAATAAACCAATAATGAATTTATTGTTAATAGAAAAACGAATGATTTTATTGATCATTTTTTAAAGTTTAAATTGTTATAAATTGATAATTCCTAAAAAAAATAGGGTTTGAATCGGTTTTTATAACTTAAACTCTGGG
The DNA here is from genome assembly GCA_027068695.1 of Flavobacteriaceae bacterium. The sequence goes on along the minus strand of JAMOMG010000364.1, from coordinate 14,008 downwards.
TGGCTGATAAATTTTAGAAAAATAATTACTAGAAAAAGAAGTATTGCTGAAATTACACAATTCTTTTACAGCTATTTTAGTTTGAAGAGCTTCCTGATAAATTAATTGATCTGTAAAAAAAGTAGCACAACAAACGCAAGAACAAAAAGGTGAACACAAATCAAATGTGTTGTGATTTATATCATCTGAACTTTGAGAAATTGACAGCTCTTGTTGTAGGTCATCTATAAATACATCATCACACGGCATTGCCGTTAAAACAATCGTGTAGATAGATAATATGATGACTATTAATTTCATAAACGGGTCAAAAATAAGAAAATATTAAATGCAATTGGGTTGCATTTGTTAAAATTATAAGAAATTAAGTAAACTTTCAGTATTTATTTTACTATTTATCTATATTTTATTAGTGGAAACACCTCTCCTTTAATAAAATTACTCCTATTATCAGGTAATTCCAAAAAGGCATCAGCATCTACTAAATTTACCAAATCTGCAGATCCTCTTCCTTTAACAGGAGTTGCATATATATTACCGTTAATTTGAGTGATTTTTACTTGTAAAAAGTACGTTAAATCTGGTTTAAAATAAAAATCTTCACTTAAAATTGCTTGATTTTTATTTTCAAAATTCAGCCCTACAGATTTGTAATACCACGAATAAAAATATTTTAGGCAACTTGCAAAAGTTGAAACTGGATTACCGGGAAAAGCAAAAACAGTTCTATCATTTTGACTTTGCTCAGTGCTAACTTTTTTACCAAACCAAAATGGTTTTCCTGGTCGTTGCTGTACTCTGTGAAATAGTTTTTGAACTCCTAACTTATCTAAAACCTCTGGAATGTAATCAAATTTCCCTTTAGAAACTGCACCACTAAACAACAACACATCGTACTCATTTAAAAATTGCTCAATTTTACTCAACAATAAATTTTTATCATCTGTAATATGTGCTGTTTCAGCTTTAATTTTTAATTTTTCTAAAAGTGAAACCAACGTAAAAACATTGCTTCTTCTAATTTGATGTTCAGCGGGATTTTCAGAAACATCAACCAATTCGTTTCCTGTTGAAATTATCATCACTTTTGGCTGTTTAGCAACCGTAACTGTCGTTTTTCCAACAGTCGCAAAAACACCTACCTCAGCTGAAGATATTTTAGTGTTTTTAGGTATTAAAACGTCACCTTTTTTTCTGTCCAATCCTTTTAAATGAACATTTTTATTTTTTTTAATTTCATCAGTATTTACCGTAGCAGTTTTATTTTCAATAGTTAACAACTCATATTGAATAACCACATCTGTATTCATTGGAAGCATTGCTCCTGTCATAGCCTCAACACAGTTTGTTGAATTTTCCAATGTTAATTGTTTACTTCCTGCCGCCTGAATTCCTTCAATTTTAAATACTCGCTGCCCTCTATTAAATGCTTCAGATGCTATTGCAATACCGTCCATACTCACTCTATTGAAAGGGGGAAAGTCTCTATCAGCAATAATATCTTCTTTTAAAACTCTTCCTACTGAATCTAAAAAATCAACCTCTTCAGTTCCAAAATTTACAGAAGTATTTAAAATAATTTTTAACGCCTCATTTACAGTGCTTAAACTCATATTATTTTTTTAGGAAACTATTTATTCTAGCTTTGAAAATTACAATTTATTTATCCTCCAATAGTTGACATACTTTCTGAAATATCTTCACCACGCGCAGCTTCAGCAATAAATCCATTTTCAGGTTTATGATGAACCGTATTTATAAACAGTTCTTTCAATTCTTCATCACTTGCTCCATTTCTTATAAAATCTCTCACGTTAAAAACACCTCCGTCAAATAAACAATTTTTAAACATACCCGTTGCTGTAATTCTAATTCTATTACAATCACCACAAATTGTACGCGTAAAGGCAGGAATTATACCAAAAGTTCCTTTGTAATTTGGTATTTTATAATTTCTTGAAGTAGATGATTTTTTAGACAGAACTGGCTCTACAACTTTGTAGTGGTTATTTATGTAACCTATAATTTTTTTAAAATTCCATTCCTCTTCCATCTCTCTTTGTCCTTTTCCGTTAAAAGGCATTTCTTCGATAAAACGTACTGCAATATCTTTATTTTTTGAAAGTTCAATAAAATCAATGATTTCATCGGTATTAAAACCCGACTGAACAACTACGTTTAATTTTAAATTTAAATTACTTTTTTCTAATTTTTCAAAAGTATCGTACACCTTTTCAAAAACATCTCTTCGTGTAATTTTTGCAAATTTTTCCTTTTGTAAGCTATCAATACTTAAATTAATGGTATTGATATTTAAAGCTTCCAATTTATTTATATGATTGGAAATTAAAGCTCCGTTTGTAGTTATATTTATTTCGTTTAATTTATCGTTAAAAGAAAGTGATTCCAAAAATGAAATAAAGTCTTTTCGTACAAAAGGTTCTCCTCCAGTTAAACGGATTTTATTAACACCTAACTCCGAAAGAACTCGAGTAATACGGTACATTTCTTTATATGAGAGCAACTCTTTTCTATCAACAATATTAATTCCTTGAGCAGGCATACAGTATTGACAGCGCAAATTACATCGATCTGTAATTGCCAAACGTAAATAGGTAATTTTTCTGCCAAATTTATCTGTTAACTGCTGCATTATAATAACTTTTAACTTTCTAGGTAACTTTAATACGTGTAAATTTTAAGAAGGCAAAGATACCAATAAATTGGAAGAAAATGTGTAAAATTAATTACACTAATATTGTACATTCTACAAACCAAAGTTAACAGCAGTTATTACTGTCAATTTAAAAAGTATACACTTTTAAAAAAGTAAAACACAAACTCTAGTATTTACCATTGTTTGTGTTTATTTTTAGTGACCCCGGCAGGATTCAAACCTGCAACCGCTGGAGCCGAAATCCAGTGCGCTATTCAGTTGCGCCACGAGGCCTTAATTTTCATAATAGTAAAGATTTTACAAATTCTCTTCCTATTCCCGACTTTAAATATTTTTCTCTTGCTCTTGCTTCTATCCTTGTTTTAAACTCTTCTTTAAAAATGACTTTCCAAGGCGCGTATGCTTTTGTTGATTTATTTTGTCTTGTATTATGTTCCTTTAACCTTTTCTCTATATCAATAGTCATACCTGTATATTTTCTATTGTGCTTTTTACTATAAAGAACGTATACATAAAACATATTTATAAATTTAATTAAACTTCTAACCGAAACCTGCCTGCCGGCAGGCAGGTCCAGTGCGCTATTCAGTTGCGCCACGAGGCCTTTAATTACTTATCCTAAAAGTTGTTTTACAACGGTAGAAATTGCTTTACCATCGGCTTTTCCTGCTAATTGTTTTGAAGCCATCCCCATAACCTTCCCCATATCTTTCATTGAAGTTGCTCCAACTGTTTCCATAATTTTTGAAATTATCTCTTTTAGCTCTTTTTCTCCTAATTGTTCGGGTAAAAATTGTGCAATTATTTTAACTTGTGCCAATTCAGGTTCAGCTAAATCATCTCTACCTTGCTCTTTGTATATTGATGCGCTGTCTTTACGCTGTTTTACTAATTTTTGAAGTAATTTAATTTCATCGTCTTGTGTTAAGCCTTCAGAAGTTCCTCCTTTTGTTTGTGCCAATAAAATTTCTGACTTTATTGCTCTTAAAGATTCTAAAGCAACTCTATCTTTAGATTTCATCGCTTCTTTCATTTTAATCATTAACTCTTGTTGCAAACTCATAACTTACTATATTTATTTTGCGAAGATAAAAAAAAAGAACTCGAAAATCTTTAAAATCATAAAGATTTCCGAGTCCAAAACTTAGAAAATTTATCTAAGGGCACTCATCTTTGGGCTATGTTTTAATCTACGTTATCATGTAAAAAAGAATTATTAGACCGAAATTGAATATCATCATTTTCATCAATTTCAAGAGTTGTTCTTGATTGGTTAATTTCTGATGAATGTGATGTCTCATCTAATTCAACTCCCATTCTCTTGTATGCGGGTTCTTTTTCTATATCATCAATTTTTTTCTTGATATTATTTGTAAATTTATAATTGAAATTTTTCATTTTTTCACGTCTTTCAGAAGCTCTTTTTTGCAGCTCTTCAATTGTTAAATCTAATGGAGAAATCTCTTTATAATCTATTACTTCTTGTTCATTAATGTCAATTTCATCATTATTTTCTGAACGGACAGTAAAATTTAAATCATCATCAACTTCTGTATTAATTGATGTAGGTTTTTTTGCTTGCGTTAAACTGTCTTCTAATTCTGTATAATCTTCTAATGAAAAATAAATATCCTCTTCTATTTCTTTAGTAGGTTTAATTTCTTGATGTTCAAAAACCTCAATACTGTCAATTTTAACGGTCTTTTCTTCTATTTCAATATTTTTAGTAGATTTATCAATAGGCAAATCAAACGTAAGAGAAATTTGATTTTCTATTTCCTTTTCTTCAATTAATTCTTCTTCTTTCTCAGCAGTTACAGAAGTTATTACAAAATCTTCCTCAGTAACATTCAAATTAATTTCTTCATAAACCACGTCAATATTTTTAACAAATTCAGTTGTAGGAATTAGTTCAAAATCTTCCTCTATTTCTTCTTCTAATTTATATATTATTTTGTCTTTACCATTATTTGCAACATCTACAGGCTTTGTTAGTTCCTTTTCTAAAGGCCTGTCTATTTTCTTCTCAGTAAAATCATATGTAGCTTCTTGATCATCATCTCCAAGAGTATGTATAATTTTTTTAGGATCGGTATTTATAATTTCATGTTGCTGATCTGGATTAAATCCTGTGGCAACAATAGTAACAGAAATGGCATCTCCTAAAGATTCATCCTCACCAACTCCCATAATAATATTTACATTTGATTTTGCCTCTGCCTGAATAAAATCATTTATTTCACCTATTTCGTCAATAGTAATTTCTTCACTTCCTGAAACAATTAATAATAATACATTTTTGGCTCCTGTAATTTTATTATCATTTAACAATGGAGAGTCTAATGCTTTTGAAATCGCTATTTCAGATCTATTTTCTCCTGAAGCAGATGCTGACCCCATAATTGCCGTTCCACTATTTGACAATACTGTTTTGGCATCTCTTAAATCAATATTTTGAGTGTAGTGATGTGTGATTACTTCTGCAATACCTCGAGAAGCTGTTGATAATACCTCATCTGCTTTAGAAAATCCTGCTTTAAAACCAAGGTTTCCATAAACTTCTCTCAATTTATTATTATTAATTACAACCAATGAATCAACATATTCCCGTAAATTTTCAATACCCTGCTGAGCTTGCTCGTTACGCATTTTACCCTCAAAAGAAAATGGAGTTGTTACAATACCAATTGTTAATAAATCTAATTCACGAGCAACTTTAGCAATAATTGGAGCTGCACCTGTACCCGTTCCTCCACCCATACCAACAGTAATAAACACCATTTTAGAATTAGAGGATAGCATATCTTTAATCTCTTGCATACTTTCTATTGCTGCCTGTTGACCAACATCAGGATTTGCACCTGCACCTAAACCTTCTGTTAAAGAAACTCCTAATTGAATTTTAGTAGGAATTGGACTATTTTGTAATGCCTGAGCATCGGTATTACAAATAACAAAATCAACACCCTTTATACCTTGCGAGTACATATAATTAACGGCGTTACTACCTCCTCCTCCAACGCCTATTACTTTAATAACGTTAGACTGATTTTTTGGTAAATCGAATGAAATGTTGCTAAAATCTGAACTGCTCATAATATATTTTTATTGGTCTTTTTCTTTATTTATTTTTTACTCGGCATTGTCTAAAAAATCTCTGAATTTATCTCCCCATTTTTCAAAAATAGATTTTTTAGGTACTTCTTTAATTTCATCTTTTACTGCATTTTCTTCTTCCTGAAGAGATTCATTCTCAATTTGTTGTTCTTGTAACTTGGCTTTCTCTATTTTATTCAATCCATTCATTAAAAGTCCAACCGCTGTTGCATATTGTGGACTTGATAAACTTTCATCTGAATCACCTGCTAAATTTTCATTTGGATAGCCAATTCTCGTATCCATTCCCGTAATATATTCAACTAATTGTTTAATATGTTTTAATTGTGCTCCACCTCCTGTTAAAACAATCCCTGCAATTAATTTTTTCTTTGACTCTTCGTATCCGTAATTTTTAATTTCTAAAAATACTTGTTCAATAATCTCAATAACTCTTGCATTAATTATTTTTGACAAGTTTTTAAGTGTAATTTCTTTAGGATCTCTTCCTCTTAATCCTGGAATTGAAACTATTTCATTTTCTTTATTTTCTCCTGGCCAAGCTGATCCAAATTTGGTTTTTAATAACTCAGCCTGTTTTTCAATAATTGAACAACCTTCTTTTATATCTTCTGTAATTACATTTCCTCCAAAAGGAACTACAGCCGTATGACGAATAATTCCATTTTTAAAAATGGCTAAATCTGTAGTACCACCACCTATATCAATTAAGGCTACACCTGCTTCTTTTTCTTCCGTACTCAAAACTGCTTCTGCAGATGCCAATGGTTCCAAAGTAATTCCTGCCAAATTTAATCCAGCACTTTTAATACAACGTCCAATATTTCGTATAGATGAAACTTGTCCTACCACTACGTGAAAGTTCGCTTCCAATCTTCCTCCATACATCCCAACAGGTTCTGTAATTTCAGCTTGTCCATCAACTTTAAACTCTTGTGGAAGTACATGAATAATTTCTTCTCCTGGAAGCATTACCAATTTGTAAACTTGTTTTTCAAGTTTTTCCAAATCTTCATCACTAATTACTTCTTCAGAATTTGGTCTTGTAATGTAATCACTGTGTTGCAAACTCCTTATGTGTTGCCCTGCAATACCTACAACAGCTTCGGTAATTTTAATCCCCGAAACCGCAATAGCCTCATCAACAGCCATTTGAATTGACTGAATAGTTTGAGTTATGTTATTAACAACACCTCGATGCACACCTAAACTTTTAGCTTTACCGGTACCTAGCAACTCTATTTTCCCGTATTCATTTCTACGTCCAATCATAGCGACAATTTTAGTTGTCCCAATATCTAGCCCTACTGAAATATCATTGTGTTCCATAATTTACTTTTTTGCACACACAACCTGACCGTTGTATTTTAAATTTATCGATGTATAATTTTCTATTGTTTTATCGGTCATTGTTTTACTTAAAAAGGATTTTAAATTTTCAAATTTTTGATGTAAATTTTGAATTTTTCCTAAAAATATTTTCTGATTTCCTACTCTCATCTTCAAAAGAAATTCACCATTTTGCATTTTTTGAATTCCTATTAGCTGTTTTTTCAAAAACTTATCTTTCAAAATTGTAGCTACCAAAAAATACAATTTAGGAATATCCTCCTTTTTTATATCACCTGAAATTAACAATACTCTTGCGGAGTAATTTTCTGATAAAGGCATTATTTTAGCCTGTTTATCAATATAATAACTCTTTGTATCTGTTAAAACTCTTGCAATAGGTGTACGTTGTTTCACTTTCGCTTTCAACAAACCATCAACCGTTAAAAAAATAGCTGCATCTTCTACCATGGGGTGCGACAGCACATTTGTTTCTAACAAGTGTAAATCTATAACAGATTTTGCTTGGTTTTTAACTGCTGCTCCATTTTGTATTAACAATTTATTAACCATTTGATAACTCATAAATAAGTTGTTTCCTTCCTCAAATTCTATAGCAACATCTCGTACTTTTTTACGGTTGTTTTTCTTATTAGAAAAACCCAGTAAAAACACTACTAATAGTAATAAAACAAAGCCTTTTATGTAATTCCAATTAACTTTCAACGCTCAAATTATTTTTAATTTCATCTACCAGTTCACCTATATCTCCAGCTCCAATCATAACAATTATTTTAGCTTCAGATTTTAATATGTTTTCCACTAATTTTTTTTTACTTGAAATCTGCTTCTTTTCAGTGGTAATTTTACTTAATAACCACGTTGAATTTACTCCTTCAATTGGCAATTCCCTTGCAGGATAAATATCTAGTAAAATCAGTTCGTCAAATTGTGATAAACTTGTGGCAAAGCCATCAATAAAATCTTTTGTTCTACTGTATAAATGTGGTTGAAAAACACCCAATATTTTTTTTGAAGGATACATTTCTTTCACTGAATTTACAACAGCATTAATTTCAGTTGGATGATGTGCGTAATCATCAATTAGCACCAAATTATCAGTTTTTATTTTATATGAAAAACGTCTTTTAATACCTCTAAATGTTAGTAAAGCCTTAGCAATGACTGGGAGTGAAACTCCAAAAATATTTGCCATTGCTAAAGCTGCCACAGTATTTAGCACATTATGTTTTCCCGGTAAATTTATTTTTATATTTTTAATGTATTCTGTTGGAGTTTGAACATCAAAAATGTAAACGCCATCTATTATTTTTAATTTTTTAGCATCAAAATCAGCTTCTTCATCTATTCCGTATGTTAAACCTTCTATTTGCAATCCATTTCTAACTATTATTGTATCTGAGACTTTTGCCACAAAATCTTTAAATGATTTCGTTAATTCAAAATGGCTACCATAAATATCTAAATGATCTGCATCCATTGAAGTTATACAGGCAATAGTTGGTGACAATTTTAAAAATGACCTATCAAATTCATCTGCTTCTACTACCGAAATTTCATTCCCTCCTAAAATTAAATTTGAATTGTAGTTTTCTGAAATACCACCTAAAAATGAAGTGGCATTAACACCTGCTTCTTTTAAAATATGGCCTAATATTGTTGAAGTAGTTGTTTTACCATGTGTTCCTGCAACCGCTAAACAAAAGGTATTTTTTGTAATTTCCCCCAGTATTTCAGAACGTTTTAAAACGTTAAAGTTTTTTTCTATAAAATAATTTAATTCTGTATGATTTTTTGAAATAGCCGGCGTATAAACTACAATCGTATTTCCCTTTTGTTTAAATTCAGAAGGAATCAAATCTATTGAATCTTCAAAATGAATTGTGATTCCAATATCTTGAAGAGACTTTGTTATTTCGGTTGAAACTTTGTCATATCCAGCAACATTTTTACCATTGCTTTTAAAATAATTTGCAACAGCACTCATACCAATACCTCCAATACCAATAAAATAAACATTATGTATACTCTCTAAATTCAAATCAATTAACCAATTAGTAATTTTTCTATTTCTTTAACTATATCTTTTGTTGCATTTGGTAATGCTAATTTTTTTATATTCTCACTCAATGTTTTTTGTAGCTTTTTATCAGCCAACAACCCTTTAAACATTTTTTGAAAAATTTCAAACTCTGATTCTTTCAGTAATAAGGCTGCATTATTATTAACTATCGCCAAAGCATTTTTCGTTTGATGATCTTCAGCAACATTTGGTGATGGTATAAATATTACTGGTTTTCCAACAATACATAATTCTGAAATTGAACTTGCTCCCGCCCTGCTTATCAATATATCTGCTGAAGCATATGTTAAATCCATGCTGTTTAAAAAAGCATGCGTTTGTACATTTTCCAACTCGTCATATTTTTTAAATTCTTCGTAATACAACTTTCCTGTTTGCCAAATAACCTGAACATTATTTGACACAATCCAATGAATATGTTTTTCAATTAAATTATTAACAGCTCTTGCACCCAAGCTACCTCCAATAACAACTAATGTTGTTTTGTCTGTTTTTAAATTAAAATAACGTTGAGCTTCTTTTCGTTTTCCAGTAATATTAATTAAGTCTTGACGAACAGGGTTTCCTGTTTTTACAATTTTATTTGGAGGAAAGAAACGCTCTAATCCATCATATGCAACACATATTTTATCAGCTTTTTTTGACAGTAGTTTATTGGTAATTCCCGGGTATGAATTTTGTTCTTGAATAATTGTTTTTATTCTCTTTACACTTGCCACATACAAGGTTGGGCCACTTGCAAATCCGCCTGTTCCAATAACAACAGAAGGTTTAAATTTATTGATAATCTTATAAGCATTCCACAAACTATTGATAAGTTTAAATGGAAATATTAAATTTTGTAATGATAATTTTCTTTGAATTCCAGAAATCCACAAACCTTTAATATCATAACCAGCCTGAGGGATTTTTTCCATTTCCATTCTGTTTTTTGCGCCTACAAACAGAAAGTTTGCTTTAGGATATTTTTCCTTTAGCTCATTAGCAATTGAAACTGCAGGGTAAATATGCCCTCCTGTTCCTCCACCGCTTAATATGATATTAACCAATTGTTTCATGTAAAATAGCTAAAGGGTTTTCTTCATTCTCTGTTAATTCTTCTTTCTCTTTATTTGCAGTAACACTTAAAATAATTCCAATTGCAATGCATGTCATCCAAATTGATGTACCTCCACTACTAATAAGTGGTAATGTTTGCCCGGTAACAGGAAATAAATTTATGGCTACTGCCATATTAATTATTGCTTGAAAAATGATTGGCAAACCAACTCCTATAATAAGAAGTGTTGCAAAAATGCTCGTTGCTTTTTTAGCTGCCATTACTATTCTAAAAAGTAACATGAAGTATAGAAGAATTATAACTAAAGCTCCAAATAGTCCATATTCTTCAACAATAATTGCAAAAATAAAATCAGATGAAGATTGTGGCAGAAAGTTTTTTTGAATACTTTTTCCCGGACCTCTTCCTTTTAAACCTCCACTCGCTATCGCAATTTTGGCTTTTTCAACTTGATACCCTTCTTCAGCATTTTTATTTGTAAAATTTTCAATTCTACTAATCCAAGTATCAACTCTATTTGGCATAGCATCAGGAAATGCTTTTGCAGTAAGCACAAATAGAGCCAATATTAGACCACCTGTTCCCACAACAGATAAAATATATTTTAATGGATAGCCTCCTATAAAAGCTAACAATAATATCATAAAAAAAACAATGGCAGTAGTTGAGAAGTTTGCTGGTAAAATTAATGCTAAAATTATGGCAACTGGCAACCATAATTGTAAAATGGTTTCCTTAAAAACAATTTTTTTATCCTTGTTACGCGCTAAGTAACGAGATACATAAATCATTAACACCAGCCCTGCCAACGTTGATGTTTGAAAACCAACACCTATAAATGGAATTCGAATCCAACGACTAGCGTTTGCCCCTCCAATTGTAGTTCCTTGTGTTAGCGTATAAATAAGCAATACTATTACTAATGGAATCATTATAACCGACCCTCCACTAAAGTATCTAAATGGGATTTTATGAACAGCATAAATAATTAAAAACCCACAAGCCAATAAAAAAGCATGTTTTAATAAATGAAAAGTAGGAGTACCATTATTAACCACATATACCAAATTAGTACTTGCACTATAAACAGGTAAAAACGACAATATTGCTAATATTGCAACTATAGCCCATATTGCACGATCTCCTTCAATATTTCTAAGAATATTTTTCATTTACAATTCTCTAACTGCTTTTTTAAATTTATCTCCTCTATCTTCATAATTTTCAAACAAATCAAAACTTGCACAAGCTGGAGATAACAACACTGTATCTCCTTTTTCAGCAATTTTATATGCTACTTTTACAGCTTCTTCTGCTCCCATAGTTTCAACAACCAAATCCACCACATTGAAAAAAGTTTGAACTATTTTTTGATTATCAACACCTAAGCAGATAATAGCTTTCACTTTTTCTCTAACTAAAGGCATCAAGTCTAAATAATCATTCCCTTTATCTACGCCACCAACAATCCACACCGTTGGAGATTTCATACTTTCTAAAGCATAAAATGTAGCATTTACATTGGTTGCTTTTGAATCATTGATATATTGCACGCCATTAATTTTTAACACATTTTCAAGTCTGTGTTCTGCTCCTTCAAAATCTTCTAAACTTTCTCTAATAGTGTCTTTTCTTACTTTTAACAATGAGGCCGTCATTGCAGCTGCCATTGCATTTTTTGTATTGTGTTTACCTTTTAATGCTAAAGATGAAATACCCATTATTTTTTCTTCTTTTTTATATTTTATTATTATTTTATTATCTTCTAAATACACTCCCTGTTCAAGTTTGTTTTTAATTGAAAAAGGTAGCAACGTTGCTTTTACTTTATTTTTTTTTAGCCAGTTTACAATTACCTCATCATCAAAATCATAAATCAAAAAATCTTCTTTTGTTTGATTTTTTGTAATTCGAAACTTTGAATTTATATAGTTCTCAAACTTATAGTCATACCTATCTAAATGATCTGGAGTAATATTCGTAATTACTGCTATGTGAGGCTGAAAACTTTCTATCCCATCTAATTGAAAACTACTCAGTTCCAACACATGAATATCAAAGTTTTGCTTTGCTACTTGTTGTGCAAAACTATCTCCAATGTTCCCTCCCATTCCTACATTTAAATTTGCCTTTTTCAAAATATGGTTAACCAACATTGTTGTAGTTGTTTTACCATTTGAACCTGTAATTCCAACAATAATTCCGTCAGTGTATTTTGAAGCAAATTCAATCTCAGATATAACAGCAATACTCTTTTGTTTTAATGCTTTTATTAATGGAATATCATCCGGAATTCCCGGACTTTTCATTACCACATTAGCATCAAAAATTTTAGATTCAGTATGCTTTTCTTCTTCAAAAGAAATGTTATTATTTAAAAGAACTTGTTTGTATTTATTTGCAATTATTCCTTTATCAGAAACAAATACATTATACCCTTGTTGCTTTCCTAGAATAGCTGTTCCTACTCCACTTTCTCCAGCTCCTAGCACAACCAATTTCATTTATCTCAATTTTAGTGTTACAATTGTAAGCACCGCCAACATAATTCCTATAATCCAAAATCGTGTTACAATTTTACTTTCATGATAGCCTGATTTTTGATAATGATGATGTAATGGCGACATTTTAAATATGCGTTTACCTGCTCCAAATTTTTTCTTTGTATACTTAAAATAACTAACTTGAAATATTACTGATAATGTTTCAACGAAAAAGACTCCGGCTAAAATTGGAATTAGCAATTCTTTACGTACGGCAATCGCTAAAACAGCAATAATACCTCCAATAGTTAAGCTACCCGTATCTCCCATAAAAACTTGAGCCGGATACGTATTGTACCACAAAAACCCTATCAATGCTCCTACAAAAGCAGCTATAAAAACAGTCATCTCACCAGAATTTGGTATGTACATTACATCCAAATAATTTGCGAAAATAATATTTCCTGAAACCCAGGCAAAAATACCTAATGTGAGTACAATTATGGCTGACGAACCTGCTGCCAAACCATCAATTCCATCGGTTAAATTTGCTCCATTTGAAACTGCTGTGATAATAAAAATTACAATTGGAATAAATATTATCCATGCATAATCTTTAAACCCTTCTCCAAAAACATTAAGTACATCAGCGTATTCTAATTCATTGTTTTTGAAAAATGGAATGGTTGTTTTGGTAGATTTTTTAGCCTTAGCAAACAAAACAGGTGTCCCCTCTTCTGTAGTATATTGGTACTTTACAGGCAGTTTTTCTTTCATAGTTACACTTGGGTGAAAATACAACATAGCACCAACAAAAATTCCCAAAGTAACCTGTCCTAAAATTTTAAATCGTCCCTTTAACCCTTCTTTATTTTTTCTAAAAATTTTAATATAATCATCAATAAAACCAATAGTACCCATCCACAAAGTGGTTACTATTAAAATTACGATGTAAACATTATCTACTTGGGCGAATAAAAGCACAGGAATAAGAGTGGCTAAAATAATTATAATCCCTCCCATTGTTGGTGTTCCTGCTTTTTCCACTTGCCCTTCCAGCCCTAAATCTCTTACGGATTCTCCAACCTGTTTTAACTGTAAATAATCAATGATTCGTTTTCCATAAATTGTTGAAAAAAGCAAAGAAACAATGAAGCTCATGGCAGATCTAAACGAAATATATTGAAACAACCCAGCTCCTGCTAAATTGTAATGTTTATCTAAATATTCAAATAAAT
>JAMOMG010000363.1 GCA_027068695.1 Flavobacteriaceae bacterium | reverse complement strand
TCGAGCAAAATTTAAAAACAACCAAATAATTAACAAATTAGATTATGAAAGAAATACCATTTAGAAAACATCATCCAAAAGGACTATACACTTTATTTGCTACGGAAATGTGGGAACGATTTAGTTACTACGGAATGCGAGCACTTCTGACTTTATACTTAACCGCTGAATTAGTAAATGATGGTTTTGGATTGGATAGAGAAGCTGCCTTAGAAATTTATGCAATATTTACTGGTTTAGTATATTTAACTCCCATTTTAGGAGGTTGGGTTTCTGATAAATTATTAGGGCAACGTAAAACTGTTTATATTGGTGGTTTGGTAATGGCTGTTGGACAATTCTTATTAGCATCTAGTTCTTTTTTGGACCATTCTCTTTCTCCAGATTCAAGAATATTTTTATTTAATTTTGGATTGGGTGTTTTAATTATTGGTAATGGTTTTTTTAAACCAAATATTTCTACTGTTGTTGGTGAATTTTACAATGATAACGACCCGATGAAAGATGCCGGTTTTAATATCTTTTATTTAGGAATTAACTTAGGTGCTATTTTAGGTACTTTCATTGCTGGAGGATTAGGCGAAAGCGTTAATTGGGGTTATGGATTTTTAGCGGCTGGTATTGGTATGCTTATAGGTGTACTTTGGTTGAACTGGAAAGAAACTACCTTAGAACATTATGGCTTACCTCCAAATAATAAAAATGGAAAAGTAAAACTTGATGGGAAAGATTGGTCAACTATTATTATATACGTGATTTCCTTAATTGTGGGTACATTAGGACTTATATTTTTATGGGGATTTTTACCTGATGGAGTTAAAACAGGAATTACTTATGTTGGCTTTGCCGCTATTATAATTAGTTTGTCTTATATTATTTTTAAAGGAACTAGTGGTATAAATGAATGGAGTAGAATGGCAGTAATTATTGTTTTGGCTATTTTTAATATTGTTTTTTGGGCTGGTTTTGAACAGGCCGGTGGTACTTTTAGTTTATTTGCTAAAGAAAATACTGATAGAGTTATGTTTGGTTGGGAAATGCCCGCAACCTGGTTTCAAAATGTAAATTCATTAGCCATTTTAATTTTTGCTTCTTTATTCTCACTAATGTGGTTATGGTTAGATAAAAAAGGATGGAATCCTAGAACACCTATTAAATTTGCTCTTGGTTTATTTTTAGGTGCTGCTGCTTTTTGGGTAATGACTCAAGCTTCTAATGCTGCAGAAGGCGGAAACTTAGTATCTCCTTGGTGGTTGGTTTCTGTTTACACATTGTTAACATTAGGTGAATTAATGTTGTCTCCTATTGGTTTATCAATGATTACTAAACTAGCTCCTACCAAATTAGTTTCAGTAGTTATGGGTTTATGGATGGCAAGTTTTGCTGCAGGTAATTATATGGCTGGTATGTTAGAAAGTATTTTACATAAATATGATTTTGAACTATACCCATTTATTACAATGGTCATGTTGGGTTCTGGAGTTGCGTTACTTGCTATATCTCCTTTTCTTAACAAAGCAATGAAAGGAATTCACTAATACTATGTTTACAATTTAATAATCATATAAAAAGCTCAAGCAAGAAACTGCTTGAGCTTTTTATATCCAACTAATTTATAATTAAAATTTACTAAATATGAGTACAGAAAAAAAAGATTTAGGTTTTATTGGACTTCTCAAATCATTTACACAGCCTTTTTGGATTGCTAGTGCCATGGAACTATTTGAACGTTGGGCGTGGTATGGTTTATTTGCCGTTTTAGCATTATACCTAACTGGTTCAACCGATGATGGAGGTTTAGGATTTACACATATTGAAAGAGGTGAGATAATGTCTTATGTTACTTTTATTCTGTATTTACTACCTATTATTACAGGGGCTATTTCAGATAAAATAGGCTACAAGTTATCACTGATTATTGCTTACTTACTACTTGGGTTTGGATATTATTTTATGGGAGACGTTACATCATATACAGCCGTTTTTATTATGTTTCTTATTGTAGCTGTTGGTGCTGCTATGTTTAAACCCGTTGCATCTGCTATTGTTACTAAATCTACTGATAAACATAATTCATCTTTTGGATTTGGCGTATTTTACATGATGGTAAATGTTGGTGGGTTTTTTGGTCCATTATTTTCAGGTAAACTAAGAGAAGAATACGGTTGGAAAATTGTATTTATTATGGCGGCTACTGCAATTGCAGTAAATTTAATTTTAGTTATTTTCTTTTTTAAAGAACCTAATAGAGAAAAAACAAGTGAATCTTTTGGTGAAACTATTAAAAAATCACTTGTAAACGTTTTTGAAGCACTGTCTGACATGAAACTTACAATGCTTTTATTAATAATGGTTGGTTTTTGGTTAATGTTTAACCAACTTTTCTATACCTTGCCAGTGTTTATTGAAGAGTGGGTAAATACAAAACCCCTTTATGATTCACTACACAGTACATTACCTGGAATTGCTGACTTTTACAAAAATAATGAAGGAGGGATTAACCCTGAACAAATTGTAAATATGGATGCCTTTTTTATTGTAATTCTTCAAATGATAATATCTACCATCATTCTTAAATGGAAACCTATTAGTGCTATGATGACTGGTATTACCATTGCAATTATAGGTATTGCTCTTTCTTTTTATACCGATAATATTTTCTACACACTAATTGGTATTTTAATTTTCGCCATTGGTGAAATGACATCCAATCCGAAGTTTTCAGATTATATTGCTAAAATTTCACCAAAAGGTAAAGAAGCATTGTATATGGGAACTTATTTTTTACCAATTGCAATTGCAAATTTATTAACCAAATGGATTACTGGAGATTTATACGCTGGTATGTCAGATAAAGTAGTTATTATTCGTGAAGAATTAGCTAAAAGAAGTATTGAACTACCTGAAATAACATTAGCGTATACTAAAAACAATTTTTACGCTGAAGCTGCTAAAAAATTACAAATGAGCGCTGACGAAATGACTACTTTTATGTGGAATACATATCACCCTGGAAATATATGGTATATAATTGCAGGCATAGGTTTACTTACCATTATTGGCCTTTTTATTTACAATTCAATTATAAATAAAGGAAATCAAAAAATTCAAACATCTTAAACTAATAATTACAAACACCTCTTTAAAATGAGGTGTTTTTTACCCTGTTATTTTATTTAAAAGTATATTATGAGCAAAACAACCAACGAATTTTTCGAAACTCAAGTTTTAGGTCACCCATCAGGGCTTTTTGTATTGTTTTTTACCGAAATGTGGGAACGTTTTTCATTTTATGGAATGCGTGCCCTGTTGGTTTTATTTTTAGTAAGTGCTCTTGGAATTGGTGGTTGGGACTGGCCAAGAGAAAATGCTTTAGCTCTTTATGGAACCTACTTAGCTTTGTTATATTTAACTCCAATAATAGGCGGAACTCTAGCCGATAAATATTTGGGCAATAGAAAAGCTATTATTATTGGTGCATTGATTATGACGTTGGGACATGCAAGTATGGCCATAGAATCAAATTCGTTTTTTCTGTATTTAGGACTTGGGTTGTTAGTTATTGGAACTGGTTTTTTTAAACCTAATATGAGTTCTTTTATCTCTATACTATACAAAGATTTCCCTGAAAAAAAAGATGGTGCTTACACTATTTTTTATATGGGTGTTAATGCAGGAGCATTTCTTGGAATTATGCTTTGTGGTTATTTGGGTGAAATTTTAGGATGGAGCTGGGGATTTGGATTGGCTGGAATATTTATGTTATTAGGACTGCTACAATTTACGCTTGCTCAAGGAATCTTCGGTGAAGTTGGTAAAAGGCCAAATAAAGAAAATAAAACTATTGAAGCTGATGACCATACTGAGATTGAAGATAAATTGAATCCGTTTACCTTAATAGACAAAATTTTAATTGTATTTATTGCTGTAACAGGTTTAACCTGGATTATTAACGATCCTCTTGCTAAAATTGGAGATTTTAATTTGTTAAGTTTTGGAGGAACTGATTATTCTGGCCATACGATTCTTATTACTTTAATTTTATTTATCTATCTATTAGGTTCGCGGATTATTCGCTATAGCCCGATAACACGAGACAAAATGTTTGCTGTTGTTATTTTTGCTTTCTTTATTATTTTCTTCTGGGCCTCATTTGAACAGGCTGGTGGTTCAATGAGTATTTTTGCAAAAGATTACACAAGCCGAATTTTATCTGGAAAATCAGCATTACTTTTTAATATTGTAGATATCATTATTACAGTTGTACCTATAGCCATTATTACGTACGTCTTATTTTTATTATTTAAACAAACCTTCAAAAAATATTTTCTGTCAAATCTAATTCTAGGGTTTAGTTTTATTTTAATATGGGGAATTGTAGCTTGGAAAATTTACAACAACTTCAATACGTTCTCTTATGAAATTAGCTATCAAACATATCAAATACTTAAAAAAGATAGTAATGGAGAAGAAATTACAAAAGAATTTGCTATTACTTCTGAAACTTTAGTACCTGAAAACGCCATTATAATTAACAACAAAACTGTAATTAGATCATCTAATGATTTTGTTAAAAACGACAAAATTTCCATTATTGATATTGATAAAAAAGGTGTAAATTATAAATACTTAACTAGTGATGAAGCTAATAAAGTTAATACAACTATTGCAGCATCCGTTATTCGAAAAAAGGATAATGAAATTCAAATTCCAGCAACTTGGTTTTTAATTTTAAACTCCCTGTTTATCATTGCCTTTGCCCCTCTATTCTCTAAATGGTGGGAAAGTAAATACAATCCTAAACCTGCCAATAAATACGCTATTGGATTGTTTTTCTTAGGTATTGGATTTGCTTTTTTAGCTTTTGGAGCTTCAGGAATTCCACAAGGTGCCAAAACTGCAT
>JAMOMG010000362.1 GCA_027068695.1 Flavobacteriaceae bacterium | reverse complement strand
GTTGTGGTTCTTCAGTATTCATTAATTTTCTCCCTTCATATTTTGTATATACCTCCCTGTACCTCTGCCATCACCTAATTTTAAATTGATTACTGAATTTTTAGGTATTTTATCTCCTGCCTTTAATCCTTTCCCTTTAAATCTCAATCCTCTAACTACATCTTTAGCTATATCTGAAACATATATTACTTTAGGGCTGATTTTAAATCCAATGGCTATTAATTGTGATGTTGCTTGTCTTTTTGTTTTCCCATATAAATTTGGAATTTCAACATTTGCATATCCTGAGGGATTCAAGGTTAAGTATATTTTTCTATTTTCTTTTACAAAATCACCTGCACTTGGACTTTGTTCAATAACCGATCTTTTAGGGTAATTGGGATTATAACTTGCCGAATCAACAACTACATAATTTAAATCGAGTTCTTGCAACTTAGTTTCTACATTATTCAAACTCATTTTCTCTAAATTAGGCACTTCAATTTTTTGATTGTGATTTGTTATCATCGTTAGCCACTTCATCAAAACAAAAATCAACACCGTTAAACTTAAAACTGCGATTACCAATTGCTTTAAAAATGTTTTGGATTTTATAAATTGAAATAGACTCATTTTATTTTTGAAAATTTTTAACAAAGGTACTTTATAATAATCAACTTACAAAAATGAAAATAATTGCTGTTGTTCTTCTCCTTTTCAAATAAAGTTATTTTTGAAGCTGATTTATGCGCTTTCAATATAATAGAGAATTTAAAGGCCAAATTATGTTTCTCAACAGGGAATTAAGCATAATCTTTTACTCCTTAATGTTTGAAAATGTTAACCTAACTGAAAGCTAATATCTCCGTCTCCTCTACTACTAAAAATATACCCACTGAAAAACATAATAATCCTTTATCTTTTTAGTATTTTAAAAATCCTATCCCTACATTTTCAAAAACCTAAATAGATTTTATGTAAGTTTGTATTTACAGTTAAAGTTGATATTACAAAATGAAAAAAAATATTGCCATTATTATGGGTGGGTACTCTTCAGAAGCAGCTATTTCTTTAAAAAGTGGCGAAGTTGTTTACCAACATATTTCCAAAAGTATATACAATACATATAAAATTCATATTCTTCAAAATAAATGGGTACTTGTTGATGATAATGATATGGAATATCCTATAGACAGACATGATTTTTCTACCAAAATTGATGGAGAAAAAATAAACTTTGATTGTGTTTTTAATGCCATCCATGGGCATCCTGGTGAGGATGGTACAATTTTAGCTTATTTTGATTTAATTGGTTTAAAGCACACCTCTGCACCTTTTTACCAAATGGCTTTAACCTTCAATAAACGAGATTGTTTAAGCGTAGTAGAAAAATACGGTATTAAAACTGCAACTTCCTATTATATTGACAAGGGAAATAAAATTAATATTGAACAAATAATAGACAAAGTTGGTTTGCCTTGTTTTGTAAAACCAAATAATGCAGGTTCTAGTTTTGGAATTTCAAAAGTTAAAACAAAAGCTGAAATTATTCCTGCAATTCATAAAGCTTTTAATGAAGATTCTCAAATTTTGATTGAAGAATTTTTAGATGGGCCAGAAATTACCATTGGTGTTTTAAATTTTAAAGGAGAAATTAAAGTTTTACCAATGACAGAAATTGTTACCAAAAATGATTTCTTTGATTATGAAGCAAAATATTTAGGTGAAAGCGAAGAAATTACACCTGCGCGAATTTCACCTGAAATTCATGAAAAATTAGAAGATGTAGCCAAACAAGTATATCAAATATTAAATATGAGTGGTTTTTCACGTGCAGAATACATTTTAGTAAATAATGAACCTTATTTTTTAGAAATAAATACAGTCCCCGGCTTAACAAATGCTAGCTTAATTCCTCAACAAGCCGCTGCTGCAGGTATAAGCTTAGAAGAACTTTTTCATAACGCCATTGATATGGCCTTAAAAAACTAATTATGAAACGTGCAATTTTTCCAGGGTCATTTGATCCAATTACTTTAGGTCATGTCGATATTATTAATCGAGCTTTGCCGCTATTTGATGAAATTATTATCGCAATTGGTATCAATGCAGATAAAAAATATATGTTTTCTCTTGAAGAACGTATAAATTTCATCAAAAAAACGTATAAAAATGAACCTAAAATAAAAGTTGAAACTTATACTGGATTAACAATTGATATTTGCACAAAATTAAATGTTGATTTTATTTTAAGAGGACTAAGAAACCCTGCAGACTTTGAATTTGAAAAAGCAATTGCTCAAACCAATAGGAAAATGTCAACTATTGAAACTGTCTTTTTACTAACTTCTGCAGAAACATCATACATAAGCTCAAGTATTGTTCGTGATATTTTAAGAAATGGAGGTAACATAAAGGATTTTGTTCCTAAAAGTGTTACAACTAACTAATTTTTTAGCTTATGAAAAAATTAAGTTTTCTTATCTTAATACTTCTTTTTTCTTGCCAAAACCCATCTCCTTCATCAAATTTTGATTTTACAACTACGTTTGAGAAATCAAATGGAACAGAAACAACAACCTATTTTGAAACTATTAGATATTACAAAAATTTAGCGAATTTATATCCTGAAATTTCCATAAGAGAAATTGGAACTACAGATAGTGGCTATCCGCTACATATAGTAATTTTCAGCACTTCCAAAGAGTTTGATTTTAACAAACTTCAACAAAAAAATATTATTTTAATTAACAATGGAATACACCCAGGAGAATCTGACGGTATTGATGCTTCAATGCTTTTACTTAGAGATATTGTTCAAAATTCTGATAAAGTAAAACAATTAAAAAACATCGTTTTAGCAATTATTCCTATGTACAACGTGGGCGGCTCATTAAATAGAAATAGTACCACACGTACCAATCAAAATGGACCAAAAGAATATGGTTTTAGAGGAAATGCACGAAATTTTGATTTAAACAGAGATTTTATAAAAGCCGACACCAAAAATGCCAAATCTTTTGCTGAAATTTTTCATAATCTTAATCCAGATGTCTTTATAGATAATCATGTAAGTAATGGGGCTGACTACCAATATACAATTACACATTTATTTACGCAACACAACAAACTAGGTAATGATTTAGGTGTATTTCTTGAACAAAAAATGAGACCCGAAATTGAAGCTTCTTTATTAGAGAAGGGAATTATTATAACACCTTACGTTAATGTTTGGGGAAGCACACCCGAAAAAGGTTTTAGTCAGTTTTTTGATTCACCAAGATATTCAACTGGCTATACAACTTTATTCAATACTTTAGGAATGATGATTGAAACACATATGCTAAAACCATACAAACAACGTGTAAAACAAACGTATGATTTGATGGAAACAATTATAAATTTTACTGTAAAAAATGGTGCTCAAATAAAAAAACTTAGGAAAAATGCCGTTACTAAAATCTTAGAAAAAGGAACATACCCAATTTCATACAAAGTAACTAAAAAAAGTTTCGAAACTTTTCAATTTAAAGGGTATGAATCAAGTTATATCGATAGTAAAGTTACCAATGGCAAACGTTTATTTTATGACCAAACTAAACCATACACTAAAACCGTAAAATATTACAATCAGTTTGTAGCTTCAACTAAAGTTAAAATCCCAAAAGCCTATATATTAAAACGAGGCTGGTGGAGAGTTTTAGAACGTTTAAACAATAATAAAATTAAATATACTCTCTTAAAAAAAGATACAGTAATTTCAGTAAATGAACAACACATAAAAGATTATAAAACTCGTAAAAATGCTTATGAAGGTCATTACCCTCACTACAGCACAACAACAACTATCACTGAAAAACAAGTACAATTTAAGAAGGGTGATGTTTACATTCCTACAAACCAAAATGGTGTTCGCTATATTATAGAAACACTAGAACCATCAGCTATAGATTCTTTTTTTAATTGGAATTTTTTCGATACCATTTTACAACAAAAAGAAGGATATTCTCCTTATGTTTTTGAAGATATTGCAGTACAGTTTTTGATTGAAAATCCATCAGTTCAAAATGCCTTAGATTTTAAAATATTGAACGATGAGGATTTTGCAAATAACCCACAAGCACAATTAAACTTTATCTATAAAAATTCACCTCATTATGAAACTGCTCACTTAAAATTACCTATTTATAAGGTGTTTTAATTTATTTTTAACTTGTTGGTTGAATGGATTTAAACTTTAAAGAAATACAATTACAATATGAAGGGTTTTTACAAACTCCTCTATTATGGAGTTCTAAAGAAATTTTCGACTTAGAGCAAATAAATCTCTCAAAAAAACAAGCAACTATTTTTGAAGGAAATATTCAAAAAAAATTACGATTAGGTAAACGAGTGGAACGATTTGTTTACAACGAACTAAATCAATACAAAACTATTACAGTTTTAAAAGAAAACATTCAAATACAAGACGGCAATACAACTATTGGAGAAATTGACTGTCTTTTAAAACAACAAGGAAAACCTATTCACTTAGAAATAGTTTATAAGTTTTATTTATATGATGAAACCGCTGGTTCAACTGAATTAGAGCATTGGATTGGTCCAAACAGAAAAGATAGCCTAATACAAAAACTAACAAAGCTAAAAGAAAAACAATTACCACTTCTTTTTAAACCTCAAACAAAATTATCTTTAGAAAAACTAAAAATTTGTGCAAATGAAATAAAACAATTGGTATATTTTAAAGCGCAGCTATTTGTACCCTACCAACAAAAACACAGTACATTTAAATTAATAAACAACAATTGTATTAATGGTTTTTATATTTATTTTCAAGAACTTCCACAATTTTCAGAGTGTAAATTTCACATTCCAACAAAAGTAAATTGGTTACAAGAAACCAAAACACAAGTTAGCTGGATTTCATTTAAAAAGTTTAAACTGGATATTGAAGTTTTCATGCAAAAC
>JAMOMG010000361.1 GCA_027068695.1 Flavobacteriaceae bacterium | reverse complement strand
GTTTTGTAGATGAAAATTTATAATATATAGATAGAATTAAAGTATTGGTCTATTTTACTATTTAATACCGTATTTAATTAAATATTTTTGAAGATAAATACAATAAACTTAAAGATTCAAAGAAGGAGATTTAAAGAGGTTATTAAATAAAAATATAATTAAGAAAATTAAAATATAGAATGATATGAATTTAAAAAAAATGTATTTAAAAGGTTTTACATTACTTATGGTTGTTGCTTTTATAAGTTGTTCATCTGATGATGAAGATGATTATGGTAATTGGGTTGAAAGCTCAACTTTTGATGGTTATGCCCGAGGAAATGCAGTGGCATTTGTTATTGGAGATAAGGGGTATTTGGTTACAGGATATGATGGAGATGATTACTTGTTTGATACTTGGGAGTATAATTCAGTAGGAGATTATTGGATACAAAAAGCTGATTTTCCAGGAATACCAAGGAGTGGAGCTGTTGGATTTACACTAAATGGAATGGGCTACTTAGGTACGGGCTATGATGGAAATAATGAATTGAAAGATTTTTGGCAATATGACCCTGTATTAGATAAATGGACTCAAAAAGCAGACTTTGGAGGAACAGCTCGTTATGGAGCCGTTGGCTTTTCTGTATCAGGGAAAGGATATATTGGAACGGGCTATGATGGGAGTGAGTTAAAAGATTTTTGGAAGTATAACGATGTAACAGATTCATGGGAACTTTCCGTTGGATTTGGAGGTGAAAAACGTAAAGATGCAACGGTATTTATTATTGGAGATATTGCCTATTTAGGTTCTGGAATACACAATGGAGCTTATGAGAATGATTTTCATTCATTTAATGGAACTACAGAAACTTGGACACGTTTAAAAGATTTAGATGACGAAGATGAAGATTATTCAATTTTATTGAGTAGTGGAGTTTCATTTTCACTGAATGGGAAAGGATACTTTGTTACAGGTGAAGCAGGAGGGTTAACAAGAGAAAACTGGGAGTACGATCCTTTAACTGATGTTTGGGAGGAACAACCAAGTTATGAAGGAACGCCACGTCAAGATGCATCTGCATTTTCATTTAGTGATAAGGCCTTTGTTTTAATGGGCAGAAGTGGCAGTTATTATTTTGATGATATTTGGGAATATAGACCAGATGAAATAGTTGAAGATAATGATTAATTGTGGATTGATTTTTTAATTATTGTTTAAGGAGCTAAGCAATTTTGCTTAGCTCCTAAACTTTTAAAAAAGATTAAAATTTAACATGAAAAGAACTTTAAAAAGAAAAAGTAAGTTTGTAAGTAATGTTTACTAATTTTGTGTTAATGAATTTAACTAATTGAAAATTAATTTTAAAAATACACCTACAGTTGTAATCCATCTTTTAAGTTGGATAATTGTTCTTTTAATAAGTTTAATAACTTTTTACAATAGGTTTAATGTGCTTCCAAATAATTATGACTTTATATATAGAATGTCATTTAACATTATTCTTTTCTATTTAAATTATAGTTTATTGGTGCCCAATCTTTTATTAAAAAAAAGAATAGCTTTATATATCATTGTTTCTGTTGTCTTTATTATAGGTTCTATTTACATTAGTCAAAATATAATTCCCTTAGAAGACCATTTTAATCATAATTTTAGTAAAGGAGAAGAAATTATTGGATATAGAGATAAGGGAATAATTAGTAAAAATTTTAAAGCACCTATACAAGGTTTAGTAACATTCTTATTATTTGCTGTAAGTGCAAGTATAAAACTTGTTTCAGAATGGTATAAAAATGAAAAAATAAAATCTTTGGTGGAAACACATAAAATAACAGCAGAACTATCATTTTTAAAAGCACAATTAAACCCTCATTTTTTATTCAATTCCCTCAATAGTATTTATTCTTTGGCAAATAAAAAATCTGACTACACAACTGATGCCATTGTTACATTATCTGAACTAATGAGATATATGATTTATGAAACAGATAAAGAATTTGTTTCTTTACAAAAAGAGATAGATTATATTAAAAATTATATTTCGCTTCAGAATTTACGATTGAAAGATTCTAGTGGAGTCAGATTTAATGTTCATGGAAATTTAGATCAGCATATAGAACCTTTACTTCTTATTTCATTTATTGAAAATGCATTTAAATATGGTACTGATTATACAGGGAAAACGGATATTAAAATTGAAATTATTATTGAAGGAAGTAATTTAACTTTAAAGGTAACTAATTATATATCACTAAAAGAAAAGAATAATCCAAATTCTGGATTTGGGATACAAAATATTGAAAATAGATTGAATTTATTATACCCTAAATCTCATGTGTTAAAAATTGAAGAATCAAATAATTTGTATAAAGTAGAATTGTTGTTAAAATTAAAAAATAATGAAATGTTTAATAATAGACGATGAACCATTAGCAGTTGAATTGTTAGAGGATTTTGTTTCTAAGGTTTCAACTTTAGACTTGGTAGCAGTTTGTTCTAATGCTGTAGAAGCAACAACAGTTCTTCAAAAAAGAAGAGTAGATTTAATTTTTTCAGATATTGAAATGCCTGATTTTTCAGGGATTGAATTTATTAAATCGCTAGATGTTAAACCGCTGTTTATTTTTACAACTGCATATTCTCATTATGCTGTTGAAGGATTTAATTTGAATGCGGTTGATTATTTAGTAAAACCAATTCCGTTTCATAGGTTTTTGAAAGCTGTAAATAGGGCTCAAGAGCTTTTTTTGTTGAAAAAAGAAGAAATATTGCCAACAATAAAAACACAAGATATGCCAGATTTTATTTTTGTAAAGTCTGATTATGAAAATATAAAGTTAAATTTTGAGGATATCAAATATTTTGAAGGGTTAAAAGATTATATAAAAATATTTTCAACCTCACATAAACCTATTTTAACATTAAGTAATTTTAAAAACATCGAAGAAAAATTACCTAAAAATATATTTATAAGAGTACACAGGTCTTATATAGTTTCATTAAAATATATTCATTCTGTCCAACGAAATAGAATACTTATTGATGGAGTTAGAATACCAATAGGGCAAAACTATAGAGATAAATTTTTAAAAAAGATTGGGGGAGCTTAATTTAGGGAGCATAAATTTTGAGTTTCTAAAAGTATTTTTCTAATTTTTGGATCAGTAAAACCAAGTTTATTTAAAATAGTAGAAGATTTTAAAAGTTCTTTTGTTAAAATAATATCATTTTCAATAAGTAGTTTCTTTTCTCGCTTGGATAGAGATGTTAAAACAGTAATGGGATATAATCCGTACTTATCAATGTTATCTTTTATCCCATTATTTTTTGGGTAATCCCAACTTAACAGTACCAACCCAGCACATTTAGCATAATTAATTGCATCTTCGGTAAACCTAGTGTTGGTTACAATCCAGCCTTGTTTTAAAATTGATTTTTTTTGATTTTTTTTATTCCATTGTTTTTGTATGTCTAAAAACCTTGAATTTATATACAATGGAATTTTCACATTGTTTGTGTAATTTGGTTTTAAGTGGAATTTACATTCTATAGCATAGGTATAATTGTTTTTTTCAGCCAAAACATCAATTTCATGGGTTATACATTCCCCAGGTAAAATAACACCTACTCTTGTTTTAAATCCTTTTTGTTTTAGTAAGGCTCCAACGAGTCTTTCAAAAGGGTAACCTGTTGGGCCTAAATCAAAAATGGCTTTTTTTAAACTAAATTTAGACGCGTGTAACTTATTGTATCCTTTTAATAAGGAAAAAGCATTGCTGTAAATTTCTCTAGCAGTAATTCCATTGTATAGTTTTGGTTTAATGCTTTCAAGAACTTTATTTGCTATTTTAAGAGAGACTCCACTTTTTAGTAAAGAATCTCTTAACTTTTGAAAATGGAAAGGCTCTAATTCTCCTGAGTTTTTTTTTATATAAATAATATTATTACGCATAGTTTAAAATTATTTTTAAAATCGTAAAATTTCAGTCATAAACCCAAAACGTATGATATCTAACTGGTTTTGAAAGTATATATTGTAATAATCTATACCGTGATAGAACTGAATAAAAAAACCAATATCTTCTAAAAATGTTGGGTGGTAATAAAATGTTAAACTGGCATTTAATCTATTCAAATCAAAGGTATCCCAATTGTTTACGGCATCAAACATCCAAGTCGTTTCAGCTTTTAAGGAAAAATTAGGCTTTTCATCAGCTTTTGAACTTGATAAAGGAAGTTTAAAGGCTTTGAATGTATTATGCCACCTAAACCCATTATATTTTCCGTGTAATTCTTTAAGCATCCAGCTTTTAGGATGCACTTCAAGAGAGCTCTTAAAAAACTTAACAGCATTGTGTGATTCACTAAAATTGGTACGAATAAAACCAAGTTCGAAATAATTGGTAGCAAAATTTCCAGTTAATAAGTTTATACTACCATCATCATTATAAAAATCTCCATTTTGACCGTTGGAATGATGTGCAATTTTACCAAAAAGTGTAGTGTGCTTTACAGATTTTTTATCACCGGTTAAGTAATAAAATGAAATTTGTGGCATGTAGCTTGGGGTGCGTACAGGATAAGAGTACTCATTATACATTCTTATAATAATTTGTGAAGTTAAAACACCCATTAACCTAGCGTCTTTACGCTCTCTAATTATAAAGCTAGGGCTAATATTGGCCTCAAACATTAAAGGGGCAATATTACCAATATCGATAGGGAATGTAACATAACTATCACTTTGATTTGCCAATGCTATCTTTGTAAGGTCTAAACTTAAAGAATCATTTTTTGGAGATTGTGAATAGCTGATGTTTACTAAATGAACAAGCCCAACAAATATTAGAAAAATCTTTTTCATGTTTTTTTGAAGAATTAATTTACTAGAAATAAATAACTTTTATTTCTTTTGTGGTATTGGTATCTAACATAAAGCTGGCCTTAGAAAATTTTGGACGATTTCGAATACC
>JAMOMG010000360.1 GCA_027068695.1 Flavobacteriaceae bacterium | reverse complement strand
GGCTTTGTAGAGAATGTTTTAATATGTTTTCCAGAATTATCGAAAAAAGATAAACTAAGTGTATCTTTATCATTGATATCTTTTACATAATAATTAATAAGAACACCTCCAGGGTGATTTTGCCCTGCAGTTCTAGATTTTTGCTTACTTCCACCCATGCGATAGCTATCCATAGGCTTGTAAAGAAAATTAGCATTAGAAATTAACTCTTTATTTATTTGATGTAGCGGTGTTAAGTCATCTATAATCCAAAAAGAACGACCTTGAGTAGCTGCAATTAAGTTATCGTTCTTAATAGCTAAATCTGTAATTGGAACTATAGGTAAATTTAGTTGAAAGGGATTCCAGTTTTTACCATCATTAAAACTAATATACATTCCTTTTTCTGTACCAGCATATAACAATCCTTTTCTTTTGGGATCTGCTCGTAGTACTCTAGTAAAATGTTCAGGAGCTATGCCGTTGGTTAATAATGTCCAATTTTTACCATAATCTTCAGTTTTGTAAATGTATGGAGTGTAATCACCTAATTTATAGCGAGTTCCAACAATGTAAGCGCCTCCGGCAGTAAATGGATCTACTTCGATAGAATTAATTAGCATCCATTCAGGCATTTTTTTAGGAGTAACATTGCTCCAGTTTTTACCTCCATCGGTTGTAATATAAACCAAACCATCATCAGATCCTGTCCAAATTAAATCTTTTTCGAAAGGAGATTCTACTGCTGCAAATATGGTTCCGTAATATTCAACTCCGGTATTGTCTTTTGTTATTGGTCCTCCAGAAGCTTTCAATGTTTTGGGATCGTTTCTAGTTAAATCTGGGCTAATAACTTCAAAAGATTGCCCTTCATTATAGGTTACATGTACAAAATTAGAAGTTGTGTATAGTTTCTTTTTATTATGAGGAGAAAAGAAAATAGGGTAATTCCATTGAAAACGATATTTCATATCCTCTACACCATGTCCCATAGGATCATCTGGCCAAACATTAATTGCTCTACGTTCGCCCGTTTTATGGTCGATTCTTGTGAGCAGTCCACCATAACTTCCTCCATAAACAATATCGTTGTTTAATGGATCAACTGCAATATGGGCACTTTCACCCCCAGCAGTACTTTCCCAATCACTTTCTCCAATAGTTCCTCCATTAGTTCTATGTGCAATTCTTATGGTAGAATTGTCTTGTTGAGCGCCATAAATTCGATAAGGAAAATGATTGTCTGTAACAACTCTATATATTTGAGCTGTTGGTTGGTTCATATAAGTACTCCAGTTTTTTCCAGCATCAAAACTAACTTGAGCTCCACCATCATCTCCAATAATCATTCGTTGATTGTCTTCTGGTGCAATCCACAAATCATGATGATCGCCATGAGGTGCGTTAAATGTTTTAAATGTTTTTCCACCATCTTTAGATTGATGGTATCTAACATTTAAAACGTAAACTATATTTTCGTCCTGTGTATCTGCATAAATACGTGTATAATACCAAGCGCGTTGACGTAATTTACGTTCGCTATTAATTAATTTCCATGTTTTTCCTGCATCTGTGGATTTGTAAATTCCACCATCTTTATTTTCTATCAATGCCCATACGATATCTGAATTTACAGGAGAAACTGTAATTCCACTAATTCCCCATATCCCTTTTGGAAGTCCTTCGTTTTTTGATATGTTAGTCCAAGTTTCACCTTCATCAGTACTTTTCCAAAGTGCAGAACCATCACCACCACTTGATAAGCTGTAAGGTGTTCTTCTAACATTCCAAGTTGAAGCGTATAAAATTCTAGGATTAGTAGGGTCGATTATTAAATCAACAGCACCAGCATTAGCATTTGAAAATAATACTTTTCTCCAAGATTTTCCACCATTAGTAGATTTGTAAACACCTCTTTCTTTACTAGGCTTGTATAAATCTCCTAAAACAGCGGCAAAAACAATATC
Source organism: Flavobacteriaceae bacterium (assembly GCA_027068695.1). The sequence goes on along the minus strand of JAMOMG010000360.1, from coordinate 3,027 downwards.
TGAATTTTTTGGGTGAATTCGAACTCGAGGTATATGACGCGATTTGTTTAGTCCAATATGTTGCCAGGTTTTTCCAGCATCAACAGATTTCCACATACCGTCACCAGAAGAAACATTTCCGCGAATGGTAACTTCACCATTACCAACATAAATTACATTATTGTCAGATTCACTAACTGCAATAGCACCAACAGAACCTCCAAAGAACCCATCTGAAATATTACTCCAAGTATTACCTGCATCGGTAGTTTTCCATATTCCACCTCCAGTTGCTCCAAAATAATAAAGATTTGCTTTATTAGCAACCCCAGTAACAGCGGCACTTCTTCCACCTCTGAAAGGACCAATATTTCGCCATTCTAAAGATTTGTAAAATTCTTCATTAAATTTGGATACTGTATTTTGAGCATTAACTTTGTACGCTGACATTAAAAAGAAGCAACTTGCTAGTAAAATGTATTTTTTCATAATGGTTGGTTGAGTTTAATTGAAAAAAATAAAAAAGTAAAGCTATTAAAAATTATTTTATTTTAAGTTATTAATTAATAGAGAATGAATTTGATGAAAATCAACAAAATAAATAAAAAAATTAAGGGAAGTATTCAAATTACAGGCTCAAAAAGTGAAACAAACAGGTTGTTAATTTTACAACAGTTTTATCAAAACTTAACAATTGAAAATAGCTCAAATTCTGATGATTCTAAATTAATGCACAAAGCATTAGCAAGTAAATCAGAAGAAATAAATATAGGACACGCAGGAACGGCAATGCGATTTTTAACAGCTTATTTCGCAGTAAAAAAGAACTCTGAAATTATTCTAACAGGTTCACATAGGATGAAAAACAGACCTATAAAAATTTTGGTTGATGCCTTAGTAACATTGGGTGCTGATATTCAATATTTAGAAAAAGAAGGATTTCCACCATTAAAAATTTCTGGTAAAAACTTAGTTAATGATTTTGTTGAAATTAATGGTAATGTGAGCAGTCAGTATGTTTCTGCGTTGTTGTTAATTGCGCCTACATTAAAAAACGGATTACAATTAAAGTTTAAGGGAGAAGTAACTTCAGTGCCTTATATTAAAATGACCCTGCAATTATTAGCTGAATTAGGAGTTGAATATGTTTGGGAAAATGAGATTATTTTAATTGAGCCAAAACAAAAAATTAAAGATAAAACAATTACGGTAGAATCTGATTGGAGCTCAGCTTCATATTATTATAGTTTAGTTGCGTTAAGCTCAAATTCAGAGATAAAGCTGACTTCTTATAATAAAAACAGTTTGCAAGGTGATTCGGTTTTAGCAACTATTTATAAAAACTTAGGAGTTGAAACAAGGTTTGAAGATAACTCACTTGTACTTAAAAATAACAATACTTTAATTTTAAAACCATTAAATATTAACCTGATTAGCGCTCCTGATATTGCACAAACAATTGCCGTAACTTGCTTTGGTCTGGGAATTGAGTGTTATTTAACAGGATTGCACACGTTGAAAATTAAAGAAACGGATAGATTAGTAGCTCTTAAAACTGAAATTGAAAAATTAGGGGGAGAAGTACAAATTACTTCTGAAACATTGTATTTAAAATCTTCAAATAAAATCAAAGAAAATATTAGTATTTTCACCTATGATGACCATAGAATGGCAATGGCTTTTGCTCCTTTAGCAACTAAGGTTCCAATTCAAATTGAAAATGAAAATGTAGTCTCAAAATCGTATCCAACTTTTTGGGAAGATTTTAAAAAAGTTACAAGTTAATATACACCAATACAAAGTTTTATTGCAAATCACTTGACAACGCCTATCTCGATGTTGTATATTTGCGCTCATTCTATAAAAATACTTAAAATAAACCTTTTAGAAGTTTCTCTTTATAAAGATTGAAAATAGTAAATAATCTATTTTAGGTAACCACTAAAAAAAACAATAAATACATGAAATTATCAAAGTTTAAATTTGAATTACCTGAAGGGTTGTTAGCAGAATATCCAGCAGAGCACCGAGATGAATCTCGCTTAATGGTTTTAAACAGAAAAGAGCAAACTATTGAACATCGTACGTTTAAAGATTTAATTGATTATTTTGATGAGGGTGATTTAATGATTTTAAACAATACCAAAGTTTTTCCTGCTCGTATGTATGGTGAAAAAGAAAAAACAGGAGCAAGAATTGAAGTTTTCTTATTAAGGGAGCTAAATGCAGAAAGCAGATTATGGGACGTATTGGTTGATCCTGCTAGAAAAATTAGAATTGGAAACAAATTATTTTTTGGAGATGATGAAAGTTTGGTAGCTGAAGTTATTGATAATACAACCTCTAGAGGTAGAACATTACGTTTTTTGTATGATGGTTCTTATGAAGAGTTTAGAAAAAAACTACAAGAATTGGGAGAAACACCACTACCAAAATACATTCAAAGAAAAGTTGAAGCTAGTGATGCAGAACGTTACCAAACAATTTATGCAAAACACGAAGGAGCTGTTGCAGCTCCAACAGCAGGCTTGCATTTTTCTAAACATTTAATGAAACGTTTAGAAATTAAAGGTGTTGATTTTTCTGAAATAACATTGCATGTTGGTTTAGGAACTTTTAATCCTGTAGAAGTTGAAGATTTATCCAAACATAAGATGGATTCAGAGAAGGCTATTGTTACAGATGAAACCATAAAAATTGTAAATAGTGCAATTGACAATAAAAAACGTGTTTGTGCAGTTGGAACAACGGTTATGAGAGCTTTAGAAAGTGCAGTTTCTTCAAATGGGCATTTGAATACATTTGATAGGTGGACAAATAAATTTATTTTCCCTCCATATGATTTTAGCATTGCAAATTGTATGATTACAAATTTTCATACACCAAAATCAACTTTAATGATGATGGCAGCAGCTTTTGCCGGGTATGATTTTTTGATGAAAGCTTATGAAGAAGCAGTTAAAGAAGAGTATAAATTTTACTCTTATGGAGATGCAATGTTAATTATTTAGTAAAATAACATAATTTATTAGTAATTTGATTCCCGCA
>JAMOMG010000359.1 GCA_027068695.1 Flavobacteriaceae bacterium | reverse complement strand
GTCAACAACTATCACTTTACCATTGCGCTTTTTAATTGCTTTTAGTCGGTTTGCAAAATCTGGAGCAGTCATAATACTTCCGTTAGAAACGGCTGGATTTCCACCTATAATTAACATAAAATCAGTATGGTCTATATCAGGAATGGGGAGCATTAAATAATGGCCAAACATGTGCAATGACGCAAAATGATGTGGCAACTGATCAATGGAAGTTGCGGTATAGTTTTGGTTAGAGCCTAAACTTTGAAGAAAAGGTCCGCCAAATAACATCAATCCAATATTGTGTACTGTTGGATTACCACGGTAAGAGCCAATAGCATTTTTCCCATATTGTTTTTGAATTTGTTTTAATTTATCTTCAATTTCATCAAAAGCATCTTTCCACGAAATAGCTATCCAACCATTTTTAGTTCTTTTAATTGGTGTTTTAAGTCGATCTTTATCAGTGTACAAATCGGCTAGGGCAGTAGCTTTCGGACAAATATGACCGTTACTTAAAGGATCTTTTTTATCGCCTTTAATTGAAATTACAGTCTTATTTTGATATTTTATTTCTAAACCGCACATAGATTCACAAAGATTACAAGTGCGGTAGTGTGTTTCAATTTGGGTTGTTAACATTGTATATGTAATTTATTTATAATTAAGACAGTAAACATTCACTAAAATGTTAGGAGTATAAAATGTTTTATTGTTTTCTGTGAAATTACAAAAAACATTTTCTACATTTACTTTTAATATATAATAAAACTACCATTTAAAATTTACAATTATGGCAAAAGGTCAAGATTCGAGAAAAAATGTTAAAAAAGAGCCAGCTAAAACCGCTAAAGAGAAAAGAGCTGCTAAAAAAGCAAAAAAGGCAAATAAATAACAACATTTAAAAAAGCCTCACTTAATTTAAGCGAGGCTTTTTTTAGAGTTTAGTTTTATTCGGATTGCTCTTTATGTTTTTTTATAATAGACTTAATACGTTTAACGTGTAGTTCTTTAGATTTCTTTAATCTATTTTTTTTCTGACTCATTAATTTAGAATGCTTTGCTTTATTCTTTGTGTTTTTTGCTTGTCCTTTTTTTGGCATTGAGTAGAAATTTTTGTTAAGAAACTAATTTATTTTTTTGTTGCAAGTACTTTATAAATGAAAGAAATGAAATTAAAGCCCAAATACCTTCTAAAATTACGAATGGGATGTAATTTAATAGAACAGAAGCTAAACAAGCAATGCTAGCTCCAACTAGATTGAGACTTATAAATAGTAGACTTTTACTAGTGATTTTGTTTGTTACATTTAAAATATAAGCAAGTAGAATAAGAAAAACGCCAACAAATCCTAGCCAATCAATTGTATTCATAATAGTTAATTTTTTGAATAATTTTTAAGTTTACTTCCCGATACAAAAATTAGCAAAAATATTACCTAATAAATCTTCGGTAGTTACTTCACCTGTGATTTCTCCTAAATGAAATAATGCTTGGCGTACATCAATTGAAAAAAGATCTGTACTAATATTATTATCAACTCCTTTTTGAACTTCCTTTAATGAATTAAAAGCATTGTTTAAAGCTTCAAAATGACGTGAATTACTGACAATGGTTTCATTATTGCTTAAAGCTCCTTTATTGGCAAGTTGCGTTAATGTGTTGGTGAGTTTTGAAATACCTAATTTTTCTTTTGCTGAAAGAAATATTAGAGGCGTATTTTTAAAAGCTTTTGTTGTTTTATCAATAATTTTCTTATCAACTAAATCTACTTTATTAGCAATAATGAGTAATTGTTTAGCAGGAAACTTGTCTCTAATTTTTTTTATTTCTAAAATGCACTTTTCAAGTGTAAGTTGCTTATTTTTAATCTTCTCTAAATCAAATAAATAAATAACTAATTGTGCCTGTTGTATTTTTTCAAATGTTTTTTTAATACCAATATTTTCAATAAAATCTTCGGTATTTCTAATCCCTGCTGTATCAATAAACCGGTAGGCTACACCCTCTATAATTATTTCATCTTCAATGGCGTCTCTTGTGGTTCCTTCAATATGGCTTACAATGGCTTTTTCTTCATTTAATAAAGCATTTAAGAGTGTAGATTTTCCCACATTTGGTTCGCCTACAATAGCGACAGGGATACCATTTTTTAAGACATTCCCTACAGCAAATGAATCTATCAACCGTTTTAAAACAGTGCTAATTTTAGCAATTAAATTTCTAAATTCAGTTCTGTCAGCAAATTCAACATCTTCTTCAGCAAAATCGAGTTCTAATTCTATTAAACTGGCAAAATTGAGTAATTGCTGACGTAAATTTTGAATTTCACTACTAAAACCTCCTCGCATTTGTTGTAAAGCAACTTGGTGTGAAGCTGCTGAATTAGATGCAATTAAATCGGCAACGGCTTCTGCCTGACTTAAATCCATTTTTCCATTTAAAAAGGCACGCAGTGTAAATTCACCTGCATTGGCATTGCGAATACCCTTTTTTATAAATAATTGAATAATTTCTTGTTGAATATATACTGAACCATGACAATTAATTTCAACTACATTTTCACCTGTATAGGAGTGAGGGTTTTTAAAAATTGAAACCAACACTTCGTCAATAATATGATTATCATCAATAATATTACCTAAATGGATGGTATGTGATTTTACTTTTGTTAAATCTTTGTCACCATATTTAGATTGAAAAAATTGATTGACAATTTTTATTGAATCTTTACCCGATAAACGTATAACAGCAATGGCGCCAATACCTGAAGAGGTGGCTAACGCAATTATAGTATCGTTTTGTATACTGTTCATAGGTGCAAAAATAAGGTTTATTTAAAAATGAAGCATGAAATTAAATGGCTTGTTTAATAAAATCTTCAAAATTGTGATAAAACAATTCAAATTGATGCATCGTTTCATTAAAAAACTCATAGGCTTGCTGCCAAGTATCTTTATTGTGGATATTAAATTTTTGTTGATGAATTACATAAATTCTATAAATAGTTTTTCCACTTTCTAGCGTGAATTTATCATCAAAAATAACAGTAGGGATATATTCATTGACTAAAATATTTTTTAGTGCCAATAATTGCTCAAAAAGTAATTGATTTTTTATAGCATCCTGAGATTCAATATCTAAACAAACCATTGCTAGTTTTTGGTTTGCAACAAATTTAAAGCTAAAGTCTTTAATTTTAGTATTGTATAAAATCCATTTTCTTGGAAATGATTTTCCAAAACTAATCCAAAATTCTTTTCTGAGTTGTGCAGATGCTGATTTACTAAACATTTATCCGTGTACTAAAGGTGTTTTTCCTTGAGTATTCATGTATTCAGCTTCATAGGTTAGCAATTTATCCCATTTTTCGTCTACAATACTCTTGTCTTGATACGAGCGAGCAAATTTGAGAAATTGTGTATAATGACCAGCTTCAGAAGCTATTAAATCTCTGTAAAATTGTGCCAGCTCTTGATCAGAAGTATAATCAGCGAGCGTTTTAAATCGCTCACAACTTCGGGCTTCAATAAGTGCTGCAATTAAGCACCTGCTAACTAGGCTTTCAGTTCTATCTTTTGTTTTTGGAAAAAACTTAAGTAGGTGTGTAGCATAGTTACTTTTGGTATCTCTGCCAAGTGTAAAACCACGAGCAATCATAAAATCGTGGACTAGTTTAAAGTGTTCGGTTTCTTCAATGGTATATTCGCTTAGTGCTTTTACCAATTCAGTATCTTCTGAATACGCTATAATAAGTGAAAATCCGCCAGCAGCAGCTTTTTGTTCAGCAAATGCATGGTCAGTTAAAAATGCTCCTAAATTAGCTTCTACTATTTTAGCCCATTCGGGATTTGTGGTTGATTTTAAGCCTAACATTATGTGTCAAATTTAAATTTAAGATCTTCTAAACTATTTCCTGCTCCAACGAGTGTAATAATATCACCTAAGCGCAAGCGTGTATAACCGTGTGAAACTAATAATTGCCCTTTTCTTTTTACAGAAAGGACTAGTACATCAGATGGAAGACGTAGTTCTCTCAATCGCATTCCATGGATATCTTTATTCCTAATTTCAACATCTAATGTATCTTGACCTTCATCCATACCAAGTAGTAGTGATGCGGCATTAGGTGAACGCACAAAATGATCTAATAAGCTAACCATGGCAGTTGCAGGTTCAATTATTAATGCTCCAAGTTTATGAAATTTATCAAAATAATCTCTACTATTCAAGCGAACAATAATATCTTTTGTTCCTATTTTTTCATAAAGAAGTTCTGCAATTTTATAATTATCTTCATCAGATAGCATTAGTATTATGGCCTCTGCTTTTTCTAATTCTAGTTGTTTAAGATTTTTATAATTAATGTTTTTTAATTCTAAAATTTCAACGTCTTTAATTTCATGAGCATAATTTTTATCAGTATCTATAATCCGAACACCCCAATTATTTTTTTGAAGTTGTTTTGCTAAGGCAATTGCCTGATTTTCCAATCCAAATATCACAGCATCCTGTTTTCCTTCAAATTTGGGTAGTTTTGCTCTTAAATGACTTTCTTTAACATAATTAAGTGACCATTTAAATAGCGGAGGCCCCACAAGTTGATTTATTACAATAATGGCGATTACAATGGTTTCAAATTCATGTCCCCAAACGGGGAATTCATTAGAAATTATGGTAGCTAAACCCAAAGCAACACCTGCCTGTGTTAAATAAGGCATCCAGGCAATGAGCGCATATTTTTTAAAATCTTTGGCTGCAAAAACACCAAAAACACCCCCAAAAAATATAGTTATTAGTCGTAAAAAGAAAAAACCAATTGCAATTCCAAAAACACTCATGAGTGTTTGCATTGATAAAGAAGCACCGGTTAAAGTGAAAAATATAATATAAATAATAGGACTAATTTCTTGGAGTACTTTTCCAAATTCAATTCTATGTTTGCTATAATTTGTCAATACAAAACTACCAATAATACAAATTAATAAAGGTTCTAAAATAAATTCATGTTGAAATACTTCAAAGGCTTTATACCTGATGTAATCAGAAAATAAATAGACACTATAACCTAT
>JAMOMG010000358.1 GCA_027068695.1 Flavobacteriaceae bacterium | reverse complement strand
TTAGTATGTGGATATTCTCTACAGGCTTTTGGTCGAACATCATAAATAAAGCAGGTATTATCATTTAAATCTAAAAAAGTACATGGAGCTGTTTTTAACACATAAAAATCATCCGTATCTCTTTCTAAATAAGATGAAATAAAATTTACAACTTTCATTTTTAAATGTTTAGAAATACGTTCAATATCTTTATCTGTAAATATTGGACTGGTAGTTTTACAACAATTACCACAGGTTAAACAATCGGTTTTCTCAAACTCGTTGTCGTGCAGTTCTTGCATTATTAAATCTAATTTTTTAGGTGTTCTTTTTTTAAGTTTAGCAAAATATTTTTTATTCTCTAATTGTTTTTCTTTTGCTAATTCAGGTAGCTCTTTTAAAAAATTATCCATACTGCAAATATATGCATGTTCTAAATGTAAATAGTATTATAATTATTATTAAATTCGCTACTTAAAAACTTCTCTATGAAATTAGTAAAATTATCGTTGTTGCTATTTTTTTTAGTAACAACTACCTTTTCACAAACAACAGAACAACTTAAACATTTAGATTCCTATTTTCAAAAAACGTTAAACGAATGGCATATTCCCGGAATGGCCATAGCCATTGTAAATGCAGATTCTATTGTATTTAGCAAGGGATACGGTTACGCTAATCTTGAAAAAAGAACAAAAGTAGATGGCAATACACTATTTGCAGTTGCTTCAAACACAAAAGCATTTACAGCAACTTCTTTAGCTAAACTAGTTGAAGATGGAAAATTAAAATGGACAGATAAGGTTATAGATTACATTCCTTATTTTAGGATGTATAATGATTATGTTACCAACCACTTCACAATAGAAGATTTATTATCTCACCACAGTGGTTTAGCAACATTTAGCGGCGATTTACTATGGTATGGGACTTCAAAAACACCACAAGAAATTATTTCAGCACAACAATATTTAAAGCCTAAAACCGAATTTAGAACTACGTATGGTTATTCTAATATTGCTTTTTTAACCGCCGGTGAAATTTTAGTTAAAATTTCAGGTAAATCTTGGCAAAATTATGTGACTGAAAATTTTGTAAAGCCTCTTGGAATGAATAGAACACTAACATCTACAAGTCAGCTAAAAAGAGCTACCAATGTGGCTACACCTTACTATTTTAAAGATGGAGAGAATATTGAATTAGAGTGGTTAAATTGGGATAATATTGCTCCAGCAGGAGCTATTATTTCCTCAGTAAATGATTTCTCAAAGTGGATACAACTCAATATTAATGAAGGAACTATCGCTTCTAAAAAATACTTTTCAAAAAAGAATTTACATCGTTTAACAACACCACATACTAATTTTAGTGTAAATGCCAATGATGAGAAAGTTCATTTTAAATCTTACGGACTTGGTTGGGGTTTACAAGATTATGAAGGGTATAAAATTGTATCACACGGCGGTGGTTATGATGGTATGATTTCTAAATCGTTTTTTATTCCTGAGAAAAAAATAGGAGTTGTTATTTTAACAAACTCATTAAATTGGGCTGCAAGTGCTTTAACTAACAAAATATTAGATGTTCTTTTAACTGGTAATACCAATAAAAAAGACTGGTCTTCCTTATACCTGTTTTATAAAACAAGGAGAGATAGTATTACTAAAAATAAGCAACTTAAAAACGAAGCATTAAGACAGAAATTAAACTCTGTGCATTTAGCTTTTGAAAATTATACAGGTACTTATAAAGATAAAATGTACGGAACTGTAACCGTTAGCTTAAAAAATAAGCAATTGTATTTCACAATGGACAAAACATCTATTTTTTATGGTTTTTTAACGCATTGGAATGGAAATATTTTTACCTTTAATTTTAATAAAAATCTATCATCATTACCTGAAGGAAAATTATGGTTTGATATTGATAAAAACGGGAAAGTAAACGTACTGCACATAGATGTTCCTAATCCAGATTTTGATTTTACAGAATTTGAATTTATAAAACAGTAAAAACAATATTGAATTTACTATTTTTGCACTTCAAAATATTTGAGTACAAAAAATATGCAACACATTTTAGAAGTAGCTGTAAAAAAAGGGTTTAAAGAAATTTATGATGTCGCTATTGAATCGGTTGAGTTTCAAGCCACAAAAAAAGATTTCGAAGGAGATATTACCATTGTTATTTTTGCGTTTTTACGTTTTATCAAAGGAAACCCTGTTGAAATAGGTACTAAAATAGGCGAATACTTAAAAGAAAATGTAAAAGAAATATCAGATTTTAACGTTGTAAAAGGTTTTTTAAACCTCGTAATTACAGATTCATATTTTCTCTCAAGTTTCAATACAATTTATAAAACTTCCAACTTTGGTTTTGTTAAACCTAAAGCAACTGAAAAGGCTGTTATGGTTGAATATTCTTCACCCAATACAAACAAACCACTACATTTAGGTCATATTCGAAATAATTTATTAGGGTATTCAGTTGCTGAGATTATAGCTGCTTCAGGAAAAAAAGTATACAAAACACAAATTATTAACGACAGAGGAATTCATATTTGTAAAAGTATGTTGGCCTGGAAACGTTTTGGAAATGGTGAAACTCCAGAAAGTACAGGACTAAAAGGTGATAAATTAGTTGGTAACTATTATGTTGCTTTTGATAAAGCTTATAAAAAAGAAATAGCAACCTTAATTAGTGAAGGCAAAACAGAAGAAGAAGCAAAAAAGCAAGCCCCCATTTTAATAGAAGCTCAAGAAATGCTTTTAAAATGGGAAGCTGGTGACACCGAAATTGTTTCGCTTTGGAAAAAAATGAACCAATGGGTGTATGATGGGTTTGCAATTACTTACAAAGAACTGGGCGTAGATTTTGATAAAAATTATTACGAAAGTAACACCTACTTATTGGGTAAAAATGTAGTTGCTGAGGGCTTAAATAAAGGTATTTTTTATAAAAAAGAAGATGGTTCTGTATGGATAGATTTAACAGAAGAAGGCTTAGACGAAAAAATTGTACTAAGAGCTGATGGTACCGCTGTTTATATGACACAAGATATTGGAACTGCCATTGAACGTTTTAAAGATTACGATTTAGAAGAATTGGTTTATACCGTTGGTAATGAACAAGATTATCATTTTAAAGTACTTTTTTTAATACTTAGTAAACTAGGGTATGAATGGGCAAAAAACTGCTATCATTTATCTTATGGCATGGTAGATTTACCTAGTGGTAAAATGAAATCTCGCGAAGGAACCGTAGTTGATGCCGATGATTTAATGCTTGAAATGACCAATACTGCCAAAAAAATATCTCAAGAACTAGGTAAATTAGAAGGTTATTCAGAAGAAGAAAAAAACACATTGTATAAAACCATAGGCTTAGGAGCTTTAAAATACTATATCTTAAAAGTAGATCCTAAAAAACGTATTTTATTTGATCCTGAAGAATCTGTTGATTTTGCTGGTAATACAGGTCCGTTTATTCAATATACCTATGCTAGAATTCAATCTATTTTACGAAAAGCTACTTTTAATTACAATGTTACGTTAAATGAAATAGAAGTTTCTTTACATCCAAAAGAACGTTCACTAATTAAACAATTGCTTTTATTTCCTGAAATAATTCAACTTGGTGCAAAAAATCACAGTCCGGCTTTAATTGCTAATTACACCTATGATTTAGTAAAAGAATACAACTCATTTTACCAAAGTGTACCAATTTTAGGCTGTAAAAATGAAAATGAAAAAATAATAAGAACCCAGCTTTCATCTAAAGTTGCTGAAACTATCAAATCAGCATTTAAACTACTGGGAATCAATGTTCCTGAAAGAATGTAAACGTTTTCGTTTTAAAATTAAAAATAAGAACGTTAAAAATAAATAATTACTAAATTTGTTGCTTTAATAAGCTTATTAAAATCAGATAACTCATGAAATACGATATTATAATTATTGGTAGTGGTCCTGGAGGATATGTTACTGCAATTAGAGCTTCACAACTTGGATTTAAAGTTGCTGTAGTTGAAAAAGAAAATTTAGGTGGAATTTGTTTAAATTGGGGATGTATTCCTACAAAAGCCTTATTAAAAAGTGCACAAGTTTATGATTATTTGAAACATGTGGATGCTTATGGTTTAAAAGCTGAAGCCATTGATAAGGATTTTAATGCCGTTATAAAAAGAAGTAGAAATGTAGCCGACGGAATGAGTAAAGGAGTTCAATTTTTAATGAAAAAAAATAAAATTGACGTTATTCAGGGTTTTGGTAAAATTAAAACCGGTAAAAAGGTTGATGTAACAGACAATGAAGGTAAGGTTACTGAATATAGTGCAGATTATATTATTATTGCAACTGGAGCACGTTCACGTGAATTACCAAACCTACCACAAGATGGTAAAAAAGTAATTGGGTATAGAGAAGCACTAACTTTAGCTAAACAGCCTAAAAAAATGATTGTTGTAGGCTCAGGAGCTATTGGTGTTGAATTTGCTCATTTTTACAATGCTATGGGAACTGAAGTTACTATTGTAGAATTTTTACCAAACTTGGTTCCATTAGAAGATATTGATGTTTCAAAACAATTTGAACGCTCGTTCAAAAAATCTAAAATAAAAGTAATGACTAGCTCTTCTGTTGAAACAGTAGATGTTTCAGGTAAAGGAGTTAAGGCTGTTGTTAAAACAAAAAAAGGTGAAGTAATTTTAGAGGCAGATATCGTACTTTCAGCCGTTGGAATTAAATCGAATATAGAAAATATTGGACTAGAAGATGTTGGTATTATAACCGATAGAGATAAAGTTTTAGTGAACGATTTTTATCAAACAAATATTCCGGGTTATTACGCCATTGGCGATATTGTTCCTGGTCCTGCTCTAGCCCACGTTGCTTCTGCCGAAGGTATTACATGTGTCGAGAAAATTGCAGGTTTACCTACAGAAACTATTGATTATGGAAATATACCGGGCTGTACTTATGCAACTCCTGAAATTGCAAGTGTTGGTTTAACTGAAGCACAAGCGAAAGAACAAGGTTACGAACTTAAAGTAGGAAAATTTCCTTTTTCAGCTTCTGGAAAAGCAAAAGC
>JAMOMG010000357.1 GCA_027068695.1 Flavobacteriaceae bacterium | reverse complement strand
AAGTAGCAGCATAGGTATCTTCTTCAACATCTACAAGTGCATTCACAAAAAACGATTCGAATATTAACTTTAGCAATAATGCAGCCTTTTCAGTTCCACAACCAGCACCATAAAAATAAACATGTGTAATTTTTTCTTTATAGGTTTCTAAATCTGAGTTTTCTTGAATTCTTTTCACTAACAATCCTTCATCAAAAACAGCAGGATTTAATCCGGCTGTTCTTGTTCTAAGTAATTCTTCTCCTGATTTTTTAAGTAAAACCCAATCAGCCTTGGTTGAACCTCCGTCAGCTATTAAAATCATTTTTTATGATTTATAGTTATTAAATTGAATGAATATACGTTGCTAAATCAACTAATTTTGTTGAATATCCAAATTCATTGTCATACCAAGATACTAATTTAACAAAATTATCATTTAAACCAATACTTGCATTTGCATCAAAGACACTAGTTCTTGGTTCAGATACAAAATCTTGAGAGACAACTCCCTCTTCTGTATATCCTAAAATGCCTTTTAATTCATTTTCTGAAGCATCTTTAATTGCTTTTTTCACTTCTTCAAAAGAAGCACTTTTCTCTAACCTTACCGTTAAATCAACTACAGAAACATCAACAGTTGGTACTCTAAATGCCATACCTGTTAATTTACCATTTAATTCAGGAATTACTTTACCTACTGCTTTTGCAGCTCCAGTAGATGCTGGTACAATATTATTTAATGATGCTCTTCCTAATCTGTAATCTTTTCTTGATGGACCATCAACTGTAAACTGAGTTGCTGTTGCGGCATGAACCGTTGTCATTAATCCTTCAACTATACCAAATTTATCATTGATAACTTTAGCTATTGGCGCTAAACAGTTTGTGGTACAAGAAGCATTAGAAACAATAGTATCTGTAGCTTTAATTTTCTGATGATTTACGCCCATTACAAACATTGGAGCATCTGCTGAAGGTGCTGAAATAGCAACTTTTCTAGCTCCGGCTGTAATATGTTTTTGAGCTCCTTCTAGGTTCGTAAAAATACCTGTACAATCCATTACAACTTCTGCTCCTACTTCATCCCATTTTAAATCTTCGGGGTTACGTTCAGCTGTAATTCTAATTTCATTTCCATTAACTACTAAGTTTCCATTTTTCACTTCTATGGTACCATTAAATTGCCCATGAACTGAATCGTATTTTAATAAGTATGCTAAATGCTCTACATCCAATAAATCATTAATCCCTACTATTTGAACGTTTGGTCTACTTACTGCAACTCTAAATGCAATTCTTCCTATTCTACCAAATCCGTTAATTCCTATTTTAACTGTTGACATTCTTTATGTTTTTATTATTATTCTATTTTCTATACTGAAGTTATTTCAGCTACTTTTAATAATTCTTTATTAATATCATTATTCATTTTTATAGCTTTATCTAGGGGAACTTTTGATATTTTTTTATTTGTAAAACCAACCATAATACCTGTTGACTTATCTAGCAATTCTTCTACAGCAGCAACACCTAATCTACTCGCTAAAACCCTATCAAAGCAACTTGGAGAACCTCCTCGTTGCATATGTCCTAAAACGGATACCCTAATATCGTAATATGGGAAATTTTCATTTATATAATCAGCCAGTTCAAAAACACTTTTACCAATTTTATCTCCTTCTGAAACAACAACAATACTCGATGTTTTTCCTCTTTCTCTACTTTTATTTAAAGATTCAACCAACCGATCTAAACCTAAGTCTTTTTCTGGAATTAAAATTTCTTCTGCACCTGCTCCAATACCCGTGTTTAAAGCAATAAAACCAGCATCTCTCCCCATAACCTCGATAAAGAACAATCTATTATGAGAGCTGGCAGTATCTCTAATTTTATCAATTACATCAACAACTGTATTTAAAGCAGTATCATACCCAATGGTATTATCCGTTCCATAAATATCATTATCAATTGTACATGGAATTCCAACAAGAGGAAAATTAAACTCGTTTATAAACTTTAAACCACCTGTAAAAGTTCCATCTCCACCAATAACTATAATTGCACCTATATTAGCTTCTTTTAAATTTTTATAGGCTTTTTCTCTACCTTCCTTTGTCTTAAATTCTAAAGAACGAGCAGTCTTTAATATTGTTCCTCCTTTGTTTATAATATTACTGACATGCCTAGCTGAAAGTGATTCAAAATCGCCTTCAATTAAACCTTGATACCCTCTATAAACCCCAATACACTCAATTCTATAATATGTGCATGCTCTAACTACAGCTCTTATAGCTGCATTCATACCTGGAGCATCTCCTCCAGACGTTAAAACTGCCATCTTTTTTATGGGTTCATTCATCGATAAAAATTAAAACTCAAAATTACTTTTAAATGGTTTTTTTTCCTACTAAAATAACCTTTATTCACTAAAACGATTTCGTAACAAACACCTAAAAAGGAGCCTTACCAAAAACTCCTTTTTAACAAACTAACAAACTTATTGCCAATTACTTAAATTATTATTTATTTAATAGTATTTTATATTCCCAAGCTTTAAATGTTTGAGGTTTTTCCTTGGATAATTTTACTTTTTCACTAGAAAATAAATCTAAATACTCCCCCTCAAAATCATATTTGAAAGTGACTTCTGTATTTGATAAATTTGCCATAAATATTAATCTTTCATCATCTTTTTCTCTTAAAAAAATCAATATATTTTCATCATTTGAAGAATGGATTTTAGTATATGATGCTCCTTTTTTTCCTCCATTTATGGCCTTATTAGTATTTTTTAACCTTCCTAATTTTTTTAATAGTTGCCAAACTTTACCTTTCGTTTTTTGAATAGTATCTTTATCAAAAAAACGAAGTCGTTTGTCTATACCATACTCCTGACCACTGTAAATTAAAGGCATTCCTGGGGTACAATAAGTTAAAGCCAACATAGTTTCAGAGGCGCTTCCTAATCGCTCTTTTACAGTTCCATTCCAAGAGTTTTCATCATGGTTGGTAATAAAATTCATTAAAATGTCATCTTTTTGGTACATTGAATCAATCTGAACCATTCTCTTATCCCAAGCAAGTACATTTTTTTTACCTTGAGCAATTTCGTTCATAATATGATAGGTATCCCAACCATAAGCCATATCAAAAGCATTTACCAAAAGGTTAGGTTCCCAAGCTTCAGCTAGCATAAATACAGGCTTTGTTTGCTTTAATTTTTTAACCGCATCTTCCCAAAAATCAACAGGAACCTGAGCTGCAACATCACATCTAAAACCATCTATATCTGCAGCTTTCAACCAATACTGCATTTCTTCTATCATTGTTTTTCTAAGGTTTGGGTTTGAATAATCTAATTTAGCAACATCTGTCCAATCAAAAGGAGCTATCGGACTTCCTTTATCATCTCGAACATAAAAATCTGGATGTTCAGTTAGCCAGTGATGATCCCTCCCTGTATGATTTGCCACCCAATCTAAAATTACAAACATGCCATTTTCATGAGCTCTTTTAACAAGGTTTTTGAGATCGTTAAGGTTCCCATACTCCGGATTTACCTTTGTGTAATCTTGAATCGCATAATAGCTGCCAAGCGGTCCTTTTCTATCTTTTTTTGAGATAGGAGATATTGGCATTAACCAAATTATCTTAACTCCTAATTGTTTTAACTGAGGAATATCTTTAGTAAACGCATTAAAAGTTCCTTCAGGAGAATATTGGCGAATATTTGCTTCATAAATTACAGCAGTTTCTAAATCTGTATCTGTAATTGTACGTACATTTTGTTTGTTTTCACTTGTTTCCTTTTTGTTCTGTCCTTTTGTGTTGCAAGAAACTATGCTAACAAGGATTATTAGTGCTATTATTTTTTTCATGGTATTGGTAATTACTTGCTTAATTTTATGATAACTTGTTTTTCTTTAGTATTAATTCTTGGAATAGTAATAGTTAAAATATGTTTCTCTGAATCCCATTTGAAATGATATCTTTTAACTTTTTTAGGTTTTTTGAATACACTGTGAATTATTAAATTTATTTCTTTTTCTGAAGAAGAATAATTCTCACCCGTTTTAGTTTCAATATCAATAGTTAATCGATATTTTTTGTAATTACTTTCAAAACTTAAAATTTCATAATTTCCGTTTTCAAATGCGTGAGGAGTTTCCCCATCATCATTGTATAATTTTCCCTCACTCTCTTTTACACTTTTATCAAAATAAAAATGTAACTCAACGTTTTTTAAATTATAGTTTGTTGTATTTTGAATGGTTTTAATCATTGGAACAAATGCACCTCCTCTAACATAGGTTGGAATATAATTTCTATGTAAAGTCACTTCTTTAGTTTGACCTCCTACAACTTTTTCGTCTGTATAAAAATTATACCAATTAAAATTATCTGGAAAATAAACTTCTTGCTTTTTTATTCCTGATTTTAATACCGGACTTACCAAAAAACTATCTCCCCAGAAATATGTTTTATCATAAATTAAAAGTTTTTTTGAACTGATATCTTCAAAAAATACAGGTCGCATTAACGGCGTTCCTTTTATATGATTTTCAAATGCCAAGGTGTAATTATATGGAAGTAAACGATACCTTAACTCTATTGATTTTTTAGCCAATTCTTTTGTTTCTGCTTCTCTAAAAACTGGTTCAGAGGGAACTTCTTCTTGTGCATGGGGTCTAAAAATTGGTTGAAAAACGCCATATTGCAACCATCTTGTATATAATTCATCATCTAAATTTGCACCTGCAAAACCTCCTAAGTCTGAATGAGAAAAAGCCAACCCTTGCATTCCCATTTGTAAGGCAATTTCTGGTTGAGATTGTAAACCTCCCCAAGTTCTATTTACATCTCCTGACCACGGAATAAGTCCGTAACGTTGTGAACCTGCGTAACCTGCTCGCATTAAAATAAATGGGCGCCGATTTGGGAAATCTTTTTGATATCCTTCGTAAATTAATTTTGCCCAATTATGCCCATAAATATTATGAACCTCATCTGCAGTTCCATTCACATGAATTAAATTGGAAGGATGCACTTCTGGTTCTCCTAAATCTCCCCACCAACCTGCTACATCATAATTTTTTGT
>JAMOMG010000356.1 GCA_027068695.1 Flavobacteriaceae bacterium | reverse complement strand
TGCCAAACCAAACATCAACAAAAAAAAGAAAAATTAAGAAATCTCCATGATACTATTGGCTTTGCTCAATACAAATGGCAAATGGATTCAATTTATAATCGACTTCAAATAAAGGATACGAAAAACAATAAAAAATGGAAAGCTGTTATTTGTCCTCATGATGATTACAAATATGCTGGAAAACTATATTATGAAGCATTAAAAGGTATCAATGCAAATACCATAATTCTAATTGGAGTAGCTCATAAAGCCAAAAAATACAATTTAAAAGATAAAATTATTTTTGGAAACTATACACATTGGAAATCTCCTTATGGAAAACTTCCTATATCATCTTTAAATAGAGAAATTTATTCGAAATTACCTAAAGAAGATTATCTAATTCATGATGATATGCAGCAACTAGAACATTCACTAGAAGCTATTATCCCTTTTTTACATAAAAAAAATAGAAATGTTGAAATTGTTCCCATATTAGTTCCCTATATAAATTCAAAAAATATTGATATTATAAGTACTGATTTATCAAATGCTATTTATGATATTCTAAAGTCTAAAAACTTAATTTTTGGTGAAGATTTGGCAATAATAATTTCAAATGATGCAGTTCATTATGGAAATGTTGAATGGAGTCAAAATTTAGCACCTTATGGTGTAGACTCTCTAGGAACTAGCAAAGCGAGAAAGCACGATTTAAAAATTATAAATTCGTACTTGGTGAATGAAGTGAATATGGCTAAAATTGATTCTTTTTTCTACGAAACCACACAAAAAGAAGATTACACCAAATACAATTGGGTTTGGTGTGGCAGATATGCTGTCCCGTTTGGTTTAGCAACAGCTAATAAATTAAATATCTTACAAAATAAAAAACCATTAAAAGGCACTTTTTTGAAATACGAAACGAGTATAGATCATTCTCTAATAACTGTTGAAGATTTACAGATGGGAACAACAGCAATTGCAACTCAAAGACATTGGGTGGGTTATGCAAGCATTAAATACGATTAACAACTATGAATTTTCTTGCTCACTTATATCTTTCTAAAAACAATGAAAACATCCTTATAGGAAATTTTATTGCAGATGCTGTAAAAGGAAATAAATACAATAATTTTCCAGCTGAAATTAAAGCAGGTATTTTATTACACAGAGCAATTGATAATTATACAGACAAACACCCAATTGTACGAAAAAGCAAACGTCGTTTACACAAACGATACAAACATTATGATGGAGTAATTATTGATATTTTATACGATCATTTTTTAGCTAAAAACTGGCGCAATTATTCAAACATACCTCTCAAAGTATATGCTGAAAAGACCTACTCATTTTTACAAAATAATATTGATATATTCCCTGAAAAAATTCAAAAAATATTACCCTATATGATAGAACATAATTGGCTAGTTGCTTATGCTTCAATTGAGGGAATTGAAAAAATATTACAGGGAATGAACAAACGAACGAAAGGAATCTCTAAAATGGATATGGCCATTGAAGATTTAAATAACCACTATGAAGAACTTGAACTAGATTTCATAACTTTTTTTAAAAGTTTAGAACAATTTACTAAAGAAAAAACAACTTTATTACTTTTAACATGAAAAAAATTATTTTACTTTCACTTATCTCTATTTTATTTTTACAGTGTAAAAACACTTCTAACACTAAACCCGAAAAAACTAAAATAACTGGCTTTATTGCAGATAGTGCTATGGTAGTTTGTGCCAGAGAAGAAGCCTCTAAAATTGGTACTGCAATTTTAAAAAAAGGAGGGAATGCCTTTGACGCTATGATTGCTACACATTTTGCTTTGGCTGTCTCTTATCCATTTGCAGGGAATATAGGTGGTGGTGGATTTATGGTTTACAGAACAAATGAAGGAGAAACTGGTGCTTTGGATTTTAGAGAAAAAGCTCCTTTAGCCGCTTCAAAAAACATGTACTTAGATGAAAAAGGAAATGTTATCAAAGGTAAAAGTACCCTTGGCCCAGTTGCTATTGGTGTACCCGGAAGTGTTGATGGTGTTTTTAAAGTATATGAAAAATATGGAACATTGCCTTTTGCTGAATTAATACAACCCGCTATTGATTTAGCAAAAAAAGGTGTTGTTGTTACAAAAAAACAAGCTAAAAGTTTTGCTAAGTATCGAAAATATTTTTCACAAGCAAATAATGGTGCTCAAATTATGTTAGATACTGATTGGAAAGAAGGAGACAGTATTAAATACATTAATTTAGCAAAAACTCTTGAGCGCATAAGAGATAACGGAAGAGATGGATTTTACAAAGGAGAAACTGCAGATATGCTTGTAAATTATGTTCAAAAACTGGGAGGAATAATTACCAAAAAAGATTTAGATATTTACAATTCAAAATGGCGAGATGCTATTGAGTTTAAATACAAAGATTTGAATATCATATCTATGTCGCCTCCTTCAAGTGGCGGAATTTGTATTGCACAAATTTTTAATGCTATTGAACCTTATGACATTGCTTCTTTTGGCCATAATTCTGTAAAAGCTATTCAACTAATTACTGAAGCCGAAAGAAGAGCTTACGCCGACAGATCCTTTTATTTAGGAGATCCAGATTTTGTTAAAATTCCTATTGACACATTAATTTCATATAATTATACTCAAAAAAGAATGCGTAATTTTTCTTGGGATAAAGCAACTCCTTCTTCAGAAGTTAGCCACGGAAATATTATTGGTTTTGAAAGTGATGAAACTACACATTACTCAATTATTGATACTTATGGCAATGCCATTTCAGTTACTACTACTTTAAATGGTGCTTTTGGCTCTAAAGTTTTTGTGCCTGAAGGCGGATTTTTATTGAATAATGAAATGGATGATTTTAGTTCTAAACCTGGAGTTCCTAATATGTTTGGCTTAATTGGCGCTGAAGCAAATGCTATTCAACCTGAAAAACGTATGCTTAGCTCTATGACTCCAACAATTGTTGAAAAAAACAAGCAACTATATATGACACTTGGATCCCCTGGAGGTTCTACTATTATAACTTCAGTTATGCAAACTATTCTTAATGTATATGAATACGATTTTAGTATGCAAGAAGCTGTAAATGCACCTAGATTTCACCACCAATGGCTACCGGATATTATTACTTTTGAACCTAAAGGTTTTGACAGTATTACAACTGTAAAATTACAAGAAAAAGGCTATAAAATAAATAAGGAAAATTCTAGAATCCTTGGTAAAGTAGATGCCATTTTAGTACTTCCTAATGGAAAGTTAGAAGGTGGTGCAGATTATAGAGGTGATGATAAAGCTGCTGGGTTTTAATTTTAAATTAATTATTTTTAAGGTTTAACTAAATAAAAAGATATGGATTCTAAAACAATTACCAATGGAATATTAAAAGCCGTTGCCATTATTATTGGTGTTTCACTATTACTTTATTTTTTATTTAGTGTACAATCAATATTAGTTTACATTGCTATTTCAGCCGTTATTTCATTAATTGCCAGACCTATAATTCGTTTTTTAAAAAGAAAATTAAAACTCCCTAACACAGTGGCTGTCATTACAACAATGTTACTGTTTTTAGGGCTTTTAACAGGATTAATTAGTATGTTTATTCCTCTTATAATTAAACAGGGACAAAACTTATCTTTATTAAATATAGATCAACTTCAATCAAATATTCAAAATATCTTAAATCAGTTAAATGATTATTTTTTATTACACAATATTGATATTTTAAACGAATTAAAAAATGCTGATTTATTTAAAAACTTAACAGTAATTCCCAATCTATTAAATTCAGTAATTGGAATGGTTGGTAATTTAAGTATTGGCTTATTTTCAGTATTATTTATCTCATTCTTTTTTATGAAGGATACTCATTTACTTGAGAATTCTATTTATACAATGGTAAGTGATAAAAGTGAAAGCAAACTAAAAAAATCTATCACAAGCATTAAAAACTTATTATCACGCTATTTTGTAGGACTTGTTTTTCAAATAACCATTCTTTTTATAATTTACACAATAATACTACTTATTTTTGGTATTGAAAATGCTATTGTTATTGCATTTTTATGTGCTTTACTAAACTTAATACCATATGTAGGCCCCTTAATTGGAGGTGTTTTAATGCTATTTTTATCTATGAGTAACAATTTAGGTGAAGATTTTCAAACAGTAATTTTACCAACTACTATTTATGTAATGATTGGTTATTTAATTGCCCAATTAATAGATAACTTCTTAAGCCAGCCTCTCATATTTTCAAATAGTGTAAAATCACATCCTCTGGAAATATTTTTGGTAATTATGATTGCTGGTATCTTATTTGGCGTAGTGGGAATGATTGTAGCCATACCAACATATACTTCTCTTAAAGTAATTTTAAAAGCATTTTTATCAGATAATAAAATTGTAAAATCTCTGACTAAAAATTTATAAAAATGCTATGTTATGAAAAAAGAAATAGTAATTACAAATGAAATAATTTCAAGTAAAATATATTTCATTAGAGGTCAAAAAGTAATGATTGACAGAGATTTAGCATTACTTTATGGTATTGAAACAAAAAGGTTAAAAGAGCAAGTTAGGCGAAATACAAACCGCTTTCCAAAATCTTTTATGTTTGAACTTACAACTGAAGAATATGTTTCTTTAAGGACGCAAATTGCGACCTTAAAGAAAGGAAGACATTCTAAATATCCTCCTTTTGTATTTACTGAACACGGAATATTAATGCTTTCTAGCGTTTTAAATAGTGATAACGCTATTAAAATGAGTTTACAAATATTAGAAAATATACCTCAAATTGAAAAACTTATTTCAAACGCTAATGATGAGTTTAAAATAACCAAGAAATCTATTTATTTACATTGTCCTACAGGCTTTGTAAAAACCAAATTGGCCAACAATTTATTTGAACGTAAATTACCACCAGAAACTGGAGAACCATTACAAAACTTGTTGAATTAAGTAATTTATAATTTGAACACTATTATTTTAAATAAAGAAGTCCAAGATTTTATAAATTCCAATTTAAAATCTGATAGTACAAAACTAATTTTAAAAGGAAGCCCTTTTTCATTAGTT
>JAMOMG010000355.1 GCA_027068695.1 Flavobacteriaceae bacterium | reverse complement strand
TTAGTATTACCATAGTACATAATTGTGATGATGCTATTCAAGAAATAGAAAAAGTTTCAAAAACAAAAGGTGTTGACATTGTTTTTTTAGATATTTCACTACCTCCTTCAACAGATGGAGAAATTTTGTCAGGAGAAGATTTAGGAATTAAAATTAGAGAACAACTACCAACTTGTAAAATTATTATTGCTACAACGTTTAATGATAATTATAGAATTCAAGTAATTCTCAAAAATGTAAATCCAGATGGATTTTTAATAAAAAATGATGTTAACAAAGAAGAGTTAATGGCATGCATAAAAGCCGTTATGGATAATACCCCATATTATAGTAAATCTGTTTTAGAATTATTTCGGAAACAAACTTCAATAGACTACAGGCTAGATAAAATAGACAGACAGTTATTGTATGAAATGTCAATAGGTACCAAAATGAAAAACCTTCCCAATATTATTCCAATGTCTATGGCTGGTCTTGAAAAAAGAAAAAAACACTTAAAAGTATTATTTGATGTCAAAGATAATGATGACAGAGAACTAATTTTAAAGGCAAAAGAAAAAGGGTTTATCTAATTAGATAAACCCTTTTTAACCATAAAACTTTGGGGCTGTTTTACTATAAAAATACTTAGGGGTTGTTTTTTTATTCCTATAGCTATTTCAAATTTAGATTTTTTTTTATGTAAAAAAAGAGATTTTTAATTTATTTTTAACTTTTTCGAAAAGTTTATGGATTGTGCCTTTTTTAGTAAGCTAAAAGCCTATTTTTAGCCTACAAATAAATAATTTTTATAAAAAAGAGAATAAAATTAAATGTATTAAGAAAAATTTAACACACTTATTTCGTGGAAAATAGCTTGGGAAACGACATAATAACTATTATTGTTTAATTTTGGCAAATTATAATTAAAGAAACAACCTTATTATATGAAGAAAATAATAGTAGTTCTATCCATTCTAATATTAAGTACCTCAAGTTTTTCACAAATTCTTAATCCTGTAAAATGGACCACTTCGGTTGAAAAAGTATCAGAGTCAGAATATGATTTATTAATACAAGCAACAATTGAAGAAGGCTGGCATTTGTATTCTCAAAATGTACCTGAAGATGGCCCAATACCAACTAATTTCACGTTTGTAAAAACAGATGATTATGAGTTGGTAGGAAATACTTCAGAGGAAGAAGGGCATACTGTTTTTGATGCGGTTTTTAATATGAACATAAAATATTTTGAAAATAAAGCTGTATTCAAACAACGGGTTAAAATTACTTCAAAAAGTAATTTTAAAATTACAGGAGAGGTTGAGTTTATGGTTTGTGATGATTCAAGTTGTTTGCCACCAACATTTGTAGATTTAGATTTTTCAATTCCTACTAAAAATGGAATAACATCAGTAAATTTTAATAAAAAAGAGAAAAAAGAAACAGCAATAACTACCAAAACAAAAATTGAAACCAAACCAAAAAAAGAAAAAAAAACATTAGATAAAAGTTTATTAACTATATTTCTTATTGCTTTCTTATCTGGGTTTGCAGCATTGTTAACACCTTGTGTTTTTCCAATGATTCCAATGACGGTTAGTTTTTTCACAAAACAAAGTAAAAGCAAGGCGGCTGGAATTAAAAATGCACTTATTTATGGAGCTTCAATAATAATTATTTATGTTGCCTTAGGTTGGTTAGTATCATTCTTTTTTGGTGCAGACGCTTTAAATGCGCTATCTACAAACGTTTGGTTTAATGTATTTTTCTTTCTTATTTTGGTGATTTTTGCAGTTTCCTTTTTAGGCGCTTTTGAAATAGTTTTACCAAGTTCTTGGGGGACAAAAGTTGATGCTCAGGCCGATAAAGGAGGTGTAATAGGTATCTTTTTTATGGCATTGGCACTTGCAATTGTATCCTTTTCTTGTACGGGACCAATTGTAGGAACTTTGTTAGTACAAGCTGCTGCTGGAGGAAACCATATAGGTCCAATTGTTGGAATGTTAGGGTTTTCGTTAGCTTTAGCTATTCCTTTTGCACTGTTTGCAGCTTTCCCAGGTTGGTTAAATTCACTGCCAAAATCGGGTGGTTGGCTAAATACAGTTAAAGTAGTTTTAGGATTTTTAGAATTGGCATTGGCATTTAAATTTTTATCAAATGCAGATTTAGTATTAGATTTACACTGGTTAGAACGTGAAGTGTTTTTAGCAATATGGATTGCTATTTTTGGAACGTTAGCATTCTATCTCTTTGGTAAAATACAGCTACCACATGATTCTCCATTAACACACATATCTGTAGGAAGATTAAGTTTAGGATTAATTTCATTAATATTTACAATTTATATGATTCCTGGTTTATGGGGAGCGCCATTAAATTTAATTAGTGCTTTTCCACCACCACAACATTACAGTGAATCTCCTTATGGAGTAGGATTTTCCAAACTAGGAGGAGGTTCTAATACAAATCATTCAAACATACCTGAAGGAGCACACTTAATGGCTCCACACGATATTTTAGCATTTAATGATTACGATTTAGGATTGGCATATGCTAAAAAAGTTAATAAACCTGTAATGTTAGATTTTACTGGAAAAGCCTGTGTAAACTGCAGGAAAATGGAACAGAACGTTTGGCCTAAAGATAAAATACTTAACATTCTTAAAAATGATGTTGTTTTAATATCACTATTTGTTGATGATAAAAGACCACTCCCTAATGGAGAAGAGGTTGATTCTAAATTACACCCTGGGAAAAAATTACGATATATTGGTCAAAAGTGGAGTGAAATGCAGACTATAAAATATGGAGCAAATGCGCAACCATTTTATGTTTTAATGAACCACAATGAAGAGAATTTAAATGATCCCGTTGCATATACACCAGATGTGGATGAATATTACAAGTGGTTAAAAGAAGGCATAGCCAATTTTAAATAATTATTTTTTCTTTTTTTAATTTGTAAATAAATAAACAATGAGTTATAGTAAAAAAATACCTTCCTCTAAATTAGAAGTTTATTTTCATAAATTTAGAAAAAATATTATAGGTATTAACCAAACTTTTGAATCTCCTAATGGAGAAA
Source organism: Flavobacteriaceae bacterium (assembly GCA_027068695.1). The sequence continues at coordinate 2,049 of JAMOMG010000355.1, read as the reverse complement.
AGGAAATTATTTATACAGATTGGACAGCGAGTGGAAGGTTATACCGTCCAATAGAAGAGAAAATGTTAAATAAGTTTGGACCATTTGTTGCTAATACCCATACAGAAACCTCAATTACAGGCTCAGTTATGACTACTGCTTATCATAAAGCAAGAAATATAATTAAGCAGCATGTAAATGCAAGTGAAGATGATGTGTTAATAACAGAAGGAACTGGAATGACAGGTGTTATTAATAAGTTTCAGCGTATTTTAGGATTAAAAATTTCGGAAAATTTAAAAGAACATACTAAAGTACCTGAAGAATTAAAACCCATTGTATTTATAACTCATATGGAACACCATTCTAATCAAACCTCTTGGTTGGAAACCATTGCAGATGTTGAAATAATACCTTATCAAGAATCGGGTTTGGTTTGTTTTAAAAGTTTTAAAAAGCTACTAACTAAATATAAAAACCGACCTATAAAAATAGCTTCAATAACAGCGTGTTCAAATGTAACAGGAATAAGAACGGATTATCATAAAATTGCTGAGATAATTCATGAAAAAGGAGGGCTTTGTTTCGTTGATTTTGCTTGTTCGGCTCCTTATGTTGAAATTGATATGCACCCAAAAGATAAAAATGCCTATTTAGATGCTATTTTCTTTTCTCCTCATAAGTTTTTGGGAGGTCCAGGAACTTCAGGAGTATTAATTTTTAATAAAAAATTATATAAAAATATTGTGCCAGACAATCCAGGAGGTGGAACAGTAAACTACACAAATCCTTGGGGAAATAGAGATTATATTGATGACATAGAAACTCGCGAAGATGGTGGTACACCAGGGTTTTTACAAACTATTAAAATAGCTCTTTCAATTCAGTTAAAAGAAGAGATGGGAATTGAAAAGATATTAGATAGAGAACATGAGATTAACGATATTATTTTTGAACAACTTTCTAAAATACCAAATTTAAATTTATTAGCTGCTCAACATGTAAACAGGTTAGGCATCTTTTCTTTTTTTATTGAAGATGTTCATTTTAATTTAATAGTAAAGTTATTAAATGATAGGTTTGGTATTCAAACCCGTGGAGGTTGTAGCTGCGCTGGTACTTATGGCCATTATCTTTTACATGTAGATCAACAAACTTCAAAAAATATTGAAGAACAAATTATTGATGGTTGCTTAATTGAACGACCAGGGTGGGTTCGTATGTCTATTCATCCAACATTAACAAACAAGGAGGTATTTTATGTATGCGATAGCATAAAGAAAGTAGCAGAAAATTATAAGGAATGGGGAAAAGAATACACCTATAACGCTATAAAAAATGAATTTACGCACAATACAGCCAAACCTATTGAAAAAGCCATTGTAAACAATTTATTTGAGTAGGGTTTTTAGGTATAAATTTTTCTATATTTGAAAGAAAATAAATCATATTTTAATGGATAATTTTATTTTTTACGTTAGACAAGGTCTTTTCCATGTATTAGATTGGAATGCTTATGACCATATATTGTTTTTAATAGCATTAGCAGTTATTTATGATTTTAAAAATATAAAAAATATTATTTGGCTAATTACGTTATTCACAATTGGTCACACATTGTCTCTAATACTTGCAGCATATAACATTGTTGAAATATCGTATAAATGGATAGAGTTTTTAATACCAGTTACAATTATAATAACGGCATTGGCAAATATCATTTTTATTAAAAACACAACAAAAAATACTAAAACGAATATCAATTTACTTTTCGCTTTATTTTTTGGTTTAATTCATGGTTTTGGGTTTTCCAGTTATTTTAAATTGCTGGTTGGAACAACAAATAATAAATTTGTTCCGTTGTTAGAATTTGCTTTAGGGGTAGAGTTGGCTCAAATAATAATTGTAACCATTGTTCTAATTGTAGGATTTATTTTTCAAAATATTTTTCGATTTTCAAAACGAGATTGGGTACTTATAATTTCTTCTATTGTTATTGGAATTGTACTTCCAATTCTTAAAGAAGCTATATTTTGGTGAAAATTTAACATTGAATTTGTTAGAATCTTA
>JAMOMG010000354.1 GCA_027068695.1 Flavobacteriaceae bacterium | reverse complement strand
TCTTTTGCGTTAAGGATTGAACCGGTATGTTTGAGCTCTTTTAAGTTGCTTAAAGCAACTTAAAAAGCGAGTAGTGAAAGCCTGACCCAACGGGTAACGCCCATAAAATAAAAAATTTAAGGCGCTGGATTTGGTTGTAATTCTTGAATTTCATCAATTTTTTGCAATGTTTCTTCAGTGAGTTCTACGTGAATACTACTTATATTTTCTTTAAGTTGCTCCATGGAGGTTGCTCCAATAATATTGGAAGTAACAAATGGCTGTTGTGTTACAAATGCCAATGATAATTGTGCTAAACTAAGATTTAATTCTTTCGCTAAATCTGCATATTTTTGAGTTAAAAATCGAGATTCATTACTATTATACCTTGAAAATACTGGGAATAATGTTAAACGTGCATTTTTTGGCATTTTTCCACCTAAATATTTACCTGACAACATTCCAAATGCCATTGGTGAGTAGGCTAATAAACCAACTTTTTCACGCATAGCAACTTCTGCTAAACCAATTTCAAAAGTTCTGTTTAATAAGGAGTATGGATTTTGAATTGTTTTACAACGAGTTAAATTATTGTTTTTACTCTCTTCTAAATGACGCATTAAACCCCAAGGTGTTTCGTTAGAAACTCCGTAATGTCTGATTTTTCCTTCTTTTACCAACGAATCTAATTTTTCGATTACTTCTTTAAAATTATCTTCCCATTTATCCTCAAAATTATGCTTGTAATTTCTTTGTGAAAAAAAGTTTGTACTACGCTCTGGCCAGTGTAACTGATACACGTCAATATAGTCGGTTTTAAGTCGTTTTAAACTTTTTTCAAGGGCATCATCAATGGCTTCGTTTGAAAACCCCATGTTATCTCGAATATAACTTAATCCAGGGTTTGGCCCAGTAATTTTGGTTGCAATAACCAACTCATCTCTTTTCTGATTTTTCAACCAACTACCAATGTATTTTTCTGTATTACCTTGTGTTTCTTGTCTTCCTGGAACTGAATACATTTCAGCAGTATCAATAAAGTTAATTCCTTTTTCTACTGCGTAATTCAATTGTTCATGTGCTTCACTTTCGGTATTTTGTTCTCCAAAAGTCATCGTTCCTAAACAAATTTTACTAACTTTTATATTGGTATTTTGTATGGTTGTATATTTCATTTATTTGTTTTTTATAGCTTTCAAATGTAGTAAAATTATTTACGGCTGGAATTAAAAAAAATTCATATAAAAATCACTTTCTGTTTGAATAGAAAGTAATTTTTAATTTTATGATGAGATTCTGAATCAAGCCC
>JAMOMG010000353.1 GCA_027068695.1 Flavobacteriaceae bacterium | reverse complement strand
GTTGAAACGTAACTTACTTTATCAGCAAAACCAAATTGTTTTACTGCGGCTACAGAATCTCCTCCACCTACTAATGAGAATGCACCTTTTTTGGTTGCTTCAGCAATTGAATTTCCTAAAGCAATGGTTCCTTTTGAAAAACTTTCCATTTCAAAAACTCCTAGCGGCCCATTCCATAAAATAGTTTTAGATTCAAGAACAACTTTATTAAAAATTTCGATTGATTTTGGTCCTGCATCTAGTCCTTGCCAGCCATTTGGAATTTTATTTATATCGCAAATTTGTGTATTTGCATTATTATCAAAAGCATCTGCAGCAACTACATCTACAGGAATATAAACTTGTACTCCTTTTTCTTTTGCTTCAGTTAAAATTTTTAAAGCCAATTCCTGTTTGTCATCTTCACAAATTGAATCTCCTATTTTTCCTCCTTGAGCCTTCACAAAGGTAAAACTCATTCCACCTCCAATAATTAAATAATCAACTGCATCTAAAATATTTTCAATTACAGTAATTTTTGAAGATACTTTTGCACCTCCTAAAATTGCTAAAACTGGTTTTTCACCTTCTTCTAATACTTTTTTAATACTTTCAATTTCTTTTGCTAATAAAAATCCAAAACATTTATTGTTAGAAAAAAATTGGGCAATAATAGTAGTTGATGCATGTGCTCTATGCGCTGTGCCAAATGCATCATTTATATAAATATCTCCTAATTTAGAAAGTTGCTTTGCAAAATTAACATCGCCTGCTTTTTCTTCAGGATGAAAACGTAAGTTTTCAAGTAACAACACTTCACCCATTTTTAATTCAGAAACCATTTTTTCAACTTCATCACCAACACAATCTGTAGCAAATTTTACTTTAACACCTAAAACTTCCGAAACTTTTTTTACAATGTGTTTTAAAGAAAATTTTTCTTCAACTCCTTTTGGTCTTCCTAAGTGTGACATTAAAACTACAGCTCCTCCATCTTTTAAAACTTTATTTATTGTAGGTTTTGCAGATTGAATTCTGGTTGCATCTGTAACTTCATAATTTTCATTTAAAGGAACGTTAAAATCTACTCGAATTAACGCTTTTTTATCATTAAAATTTATATCATCAATTGTTTTCATACCTAAAAATTTATACTACAAATATACTTCAATAAAAGCTACTTATTTTACTTTTTTACGAAAGCGATTTCATAACTTATTTTTAGTATTAAAGAACTAAATAAAATGTTATGTGTCTTTTTTTTTTTACATTCGCTATCATGGAATTTTCTAAAATTTTAGGGCAAGAACATCTTAAGAATCATTTAATAAAATCAACCGACAACGGTAGGATTTCTCATGCACAATTATTTGTTGGAAAAGAAGGTTCAGGAACCTTGCCTATGGCAATAGCTTACGCCCAATATATTTTGTGCAGTACAAGTAATAATAAAGAAGCTTGTGCTTTAAAATGTTCTAAATTAATACATCCTGATTTACACTTTGCTTTCCCTGTTGCAACCAATGATATTGTTAAAAAACATCCTGTTAGTAACTTATTTTTAGAAGATTGGAGAAATTTTATTCATTTAAATCCTTATGGAAATTTATTTGAATGGCTTCAAACTATAGGTATAGAAAATAAACAAGGGTTAATTGGGGTTGATGAGGCGGAAGAAATTGTAAAAGCTTTGAAGCTGAAATCGTATGAGGGAGGTTATAAAATAATGATTATTTGGATGGCTGAAAAAATGAATACTTCAGCAGCAAATAAATTATTGAAATTACTAGAAGAACCCCCAGAAAAAACAGTATTTTTATTAGTTGCTGAAAATGAAGAACAAATTATTGCAACCATAAAATCTCGTTGTCAAATTTTACAATTCCCCCTATTACCAGAAGAAGAAATAGTAAAAGGGTTAATTGAAAAAGAAGGAACAGATTTGCCAATAGCACAACAAATTGCCAATCAGGCAGATGGGAATTTTAATAAAGCATTGCATTTGTTACACAATGATAATGCAGATGAACAATTTGAACAATGGTTTATTATTTGGGTAAGGGCAGCCTTTAAAGCAAAAGGAAATGCAGCTGTAATTCAGCAATTAATTGAATGGAGTGAAACCATTTCAAAAACTGGTAGAGAAACACAAAAACGTTTTTTAAACTACTGCTTACAATTCTTTAGACAGGCTCTTTTATTAAATTACAATGCAACTTCTTTAGTTTATCTACAACCTAAAACACCTAGTTTTAAAATAGAAAATTTTGCTCCTTTTGTTCACAGTGGTAATATTTTAGAAATTTCTAAAGAACTTAACGATGCAATTTACCATATTGAACGTAATGGAAATGCTAAAATAGTTTTATTAGATCTATCAATTAAATTAACGCGTCTTTTGCACGTAAAAGAAGAATCTTAACTCTCAACAAATGTCTCTTTTTAACAGTCATTCAGTAGAAATATTAATTTTATTATTTTTTATTATCACTTATTTCTTGTCTGTAATTGAAAAATTAAGTGACTGGAAAGGAACTGTACTGTATTATTCAAATCATTTTAAAAAAACAGTACTTCAAAAAATAATGCCTCTCTTATTATTAAATATCTTAATTTTTGAAATTGTAACTCTAATTTTATTATTAATTGGACTTTATTTTCTTGTCGAAGAAAATTCTTTTATTATAGCAAAAATTGGAATGGAAGTTTCAGCAATTACGTTGTTACAATTTTTAATTGGACAGCGTTTAGCAAAAGATTATCAAGGTGCCATGAACATAACTGTTTACTTTATTTTAAATATTATTGGTATTTATTTATTAAAGTGAGTTCAAGGCAATAACCCACTTTAATTACTAATAATCAATATTTTAAATGTAAAAATTAAAATATCACCTTGAGAGCTGTACAAAGGTTTTTAAATAGGTTTCGACTGCGCTCAACCTGACAAAGTACTGATAATCAATATAATTTTCTTTAATATCTACATTTTTTAAGGTAAACTCATATTTCTGACTTAATATACTGATTATCTGTGTTTTAAAAGTTTATTTTAAACTTAAATATATATATTTTATGAGGCAAAAACACAACAATAAAAAACTCTTTAATTTGAATTAAAGAGTTTAGTTGTTTGAATATAAGGTGTTTATTAATTTGAAAAATCTGTATTTAAGGCCTCTAAAACGTCCTTTGTAACATTTAATGTTTCATCACCGTACATAATCGTACCTTTTCCTGTAGTTCCAAAAATTAATTGATAACCATTTGCTTTTGCATAACTTTCAACCAAACTATCAACTTTTTTAGTAATTGCTTTATAGTTTTCTTGATTTTCTTGTTGCAATACTTGAGAAACCTGTTGTTGTTGTGCCTGTATAATTTGTTGTTCTTGTTGTAATGCCTGTTCAGTTTGAGCTCTTTTTTGAGCTGACATTTTTTGAGCTTTTTGATAATACTGTTGAACTTTTAATTTAAATGGCATTGCAATACTATCTAATTCTTTAGCCATTTTTTCTTGTTTCTCTTTTATTTGTATTTCCAATGCTTTTGTTGCTTCATAATCTTTCATTAAAACTTCAATATCTACATACGCTATTTTAGTTTGATTACACGATGCAAATACTAACGCAACAACTACAACTAATAATTTTTTCATTTTTTTTGTTTTGGAATTGATAAAATATTTTGCGAATATATAAACAAAAATCCAAGTTTGGTTTAATATTTAACACTATTGATATTATTTATTATTTATCATTATGA
>JAMOMG010000352.1 GCA_027068695.1 Flavobacteriaceae bacterium | reverse complement strand
TTCAACAAAACAGTCCTAAAACTCAACGACTTTCCAAAAAGTATAACCAACAATGTCAAAACCAACATGAAATTAGTGGAATATTAAAATTTACAAATTTTAATTTGTGCCTGTCCTATAAATTTTTCATATTTTTTTATTCCTGAATCACAATACTGAATCAAGCAACTTCTACTTTGAACGAATGACATGCTAGTTTTTAGCATCATTCTTGCAGAATTTTTTTATGTGGAATATCTAAAGCAAACCAACAAGAACTATCCACTTTCTCTGGCAATGAATTCCATGATATTACAAAATGTAGAGAAAGCTCCTTATTTGCAGGAAATTCACTAATATGTATTTTTATGGCATTATCATTCATTGTTATCGAGTAGTCGTTTGAACTAGATTTTTTCAATCTAAGTCGTGATTCAAGAAATTCATCATCTTCGGTTCCAACCATAACTAATGTTTTATGGTGCTTCCATTCCCATGCCTCCAGACCCTCGCCAGAATTACCATAACCGACTTCTTTTAGATCTTTCCAAGAACAAGAATAAATTATATCTTTTAGTGGCGTTATTGAAGTACATCTTAAAAGCACAGCTCTACAACCATCAACTGTCATTCCCTTCGGAATATTAGGTTTGATTTCACAATCTGAAAAATGAACATCATCAATACTCCCTTCAGCTGCAATTATATTAAATAGCAAACTTCCTATAGGTGTATCGACAGTGATTTGATTCTTTGGCATAAGCTGTGTAATTTATAAAACTAACAATTTATTATATGTTCATTTATGGTTTGTTTGTAGTCTATAGTCATAATTTTCTAAGTTGATTTGTTCTCTTGTTGATTAATAGTAAGTTTTATTTCCATCAATTCTATGTAATTAATAACTAAATCTGTATATTCAGCATTCAAATAAGAAGGCTTTTTGTTTAATAAGAACTTTTTAGCACGCTTAACGAACACTGGAATGTACTCATAATTTTCTGAGTTATTAAGTGCAATAATGTGGTTGATATAACAAACCATATCATAAGCACAATGGTTTCTTCGATACCATTTCCCCTCAACTACTTTTATATCATTAAGCTTTTTTTCTAAGTGCTTTATTTTTTCTTCAATGTTATTCATTTATTTTTGTGACTGTTAATTCTAATAGCATATTAATTCTTTGTCATATTTTGGATTTTATTATTTCAAATTCTTTCCATACTTCCATCTCAGCTGTAGCATAAAACCCTTCTAAATCAGTCATACTTAAAACTTCATCAATAAAGCTTCTTGATGAGCATAAGTAACTGCAATGGTTTTCCCAATTTGTGGTTAGGAGAAACTTATAATCTTCAGGATAAAGACTACCACTTACATGAATCAAATCATTATTAAATAAATATTTAGTATCATAAAGTTTTTGCTCGGTGACGAACTCATCGCTGATATATAGCTTTTTATAGCCTATTTTGTTGAATACTCTTAATAATTGATCTTCTATAAATGGAGATATTTCTCCTTTACCTGGATCCATGATCCTTTCTTCATCCATTAACTTTCTCAAATCTTTAGCAACCTTCATTTCAGGATGAGAATGTTTGTCTTTATGAAAATAATAACGCAAAGCAAAGTCTAAATCCACATTGTTATCAATACCAAGTTTATTTGTAATTTCGTTCCATGAAATTGGATTGCACTTTTCTAGAATCTCTGATTTATCAGGGAAATCATAAAAATTGAGTTGATCATCCTTGATTGAATTTAAATAGAAAAACGGATTTAAAATAATATAAACAGAATCAAAAATACCTTTGTATTGTTCAAGTATATTGCCAGTTTGAGGGCATCTTACATTTTTATTTTCATCAAGATTTATCATGATTGAATTATTACATGTTTTGGATGTTAAGTGAATAATATTAGATTGCTTAATAAATCAACCACTCTTACTCAGTTAATTCTTGATTTAAAACTTGATCGTAGTGTTGTGGACTTACCTCTTGTTCTTGACATGATTTGGATTTTAAGTAGATAATAAAGGGCTGGCAAGAAAATTACCATTTTAGAGATCCTCTTATTAATACAATTACATAGAAATAACCCCATGAACCTAATTACAAAACTCTTCAAGAATAAAAACAAACCAATTCAAACTCATGAGGAATTTTGGAATTGGTTTAATAAAAATCAGAGAAGGTTTTTTAAGGTAATCAAAAACAAAGAAGATATTAACGAGATGTTTTTTAATGAACTATCAAGCCAATTAAATCAACTTAGGGACGATATTTTTTATGTTGCTGGCATGCATAATGAAAACACAGCAGAACTTATATTAACAGCTGATGGTGATATCAATAACATGGCATTTATAGAAGACCTGATATTAAGTGGACCAAAACTAGATAACTGGAAGTTTACCAATTTAAAACCAGCCCTAAATATTCAAGATGCAAATATCGAGCTAGCAGGTTATAAATTTAATGAGGACAGTCTATATTTTTATATTGATGATCCAGGAAAAAATATTGAAGAAATTAATATTGTTATTATGCACAAAGAATACACTTCTAAAAACAAGTCTCAAATCTCTAACGGCACTTTCATCTTTTTAGATAATTATATTGGCGAACTTGAACTTGTCATCCAAGCAGATCATGTTAAAGTCATTGGATTTGATGAAAAAAATACTGATATCAAGCCTATCAACCAACTAAAAAGTTACCTACAAGAACGACATAAAAAGTTCATTGAAAAGTATCAAGACCTTACCTTTTCTACCGAAGATGATCAATTCTCTAGCTTTACTATGAAGAACAAAGAGGACTTTGAAATGCTAGCGATAATAAATACATCTATCCTTAATCAAGTAAAAAACCCCGCATATCCTTGGGTAAGCAAATTTAAGATTGACTATAATGGTGAAAACAATAATGGAATGCCAGATAGTGACACTTATGAATTTATGGACAGAATTGAAGATGATCTTATGACAGAATTAACTGAAGAAGCTGGATATATTAATATTGGAAGAACAACTGGGGTTAATAGAAGAACGGTTTATTTTGTTTGTAAAGATTTTTTCAAACCTATCAGAATTATGTCCAAAGTTTCAATAAAACATTCAAAAGATTTCAATACCTCGAATACGGTTTACATAGATAAATATTGGGAAACATTTGATAAGTATGCAGACAAGTCAACGAATTAAGAATTCTGAATTTCAGGCATTAAGAAAAACTATATATTTATTGGCTAAAGAGATTAAACTATTCCAAGGAAAATTATAAAAGAAGTTAATTATGTATTATTTATTAGATAAAAAGAAAAGCGTTGATTACATTGGTGTTTGGGAAAACCATATTGGCGAATACACAGAAATTATTGGACATACAATATTGGGTTCAATAATATTATATTCCCCAGAAACAAAAGAATATTTAGTACTACATCCTAGAATGTCTGGTAGTAATGCTAAATTCTATGGTGAATTTGATAGCATTGAAGAGTTTGAGAACTCTATATTAAAAGACCCTGGTTTTAACCAAGCTTGCATTGAACCATTAACTCAAGATGATATTCAGAATATAATTAATAGATTGGGTCAACCCAAGAGTGAAGAATGCTTCTACCCATGTCCTGACCCTGCTATTGGTGGTTCTGGTGAGCCAGATACTTTTAACAAAGGCAATGTATGGATTTCTGCCGATATATCAGGCCAAAATCGAGGATTAGAATAATATGATTATAACTCCTCCTAGTATCACAATGCTTCATTCTGAAGATGATAGTGTTAATGAAAGAAAGCAACTTTTAATTTCTGGATATATGATTTCAGAACTAACTGAGGGCCCAAATAAATATAGAGTAACTATAAATTGTGACCATTCATTTTTTATTAAATGTATGAAGTTTTTGATAGGAATAGTACCTGAGAGATTTTTAATTCTTATTGGGGAATATAGTAAAATTGAGCAGTTAGATGGCGAATATAAAACAGATGATGTACTAAATATCATAGATCAAAATGAAGCCTTCTTGAAAGACTGCACAAATATAGAAATGGCTTTTGATTACCTTGATACAGAAACTGCATTTCAGGTCTATATATCAGACTGTAAGTTTTTTGAAGTATTTACTGACAATCTTGATTTTCTAGAAATTTTTGAAGATCAGTTCAATATTAAAGAAGTTAATGATTTAGCCATACTAACCGAATTTCCACGTACCATGACTGCTCAAACATCTACTGAGGTTAAAAAAGAAATTCAAAATATCACCAATACTCTTTATTTAAAATAGTTATGCATAGACTTATGAAGGGTCAATTTAACCTATTACTAGTAAAGTAACTGAATAAATATTTTGTACAAAAAGCATCCCTAACAATATAAACCCAGTTAAATAAAAAAATGAAGACAATAACCTATAACCAGGTCTTGAGATATTTGAATAATCATAGACTTTCCAAAATGCTACATTTTCAAATTCTTCTTTTATTGTTTCATGTTTTAATTTATCTTTGTTAGGCATATCCATGAAATCATATCCATGAATATCTTCACAATAGGACGTGTGAAATTGATTACAATATTCATCTAAATTTGAAAAACCATCAAGAGGAATTCCTTCATTGCTTAATCTACTCAACTCACATGTAATATCGAATCCATTTTTACCCTGTCTTTTAAAATCGGCATAATTTTTCTGATCTTTGACAAAATCAGGAACAAAATACATGTATATTAAATTAGCAAATCCAAAAACTACAGCAGTATAGAATAGTACTACCCAAGAGAAAGGTAAGCTAAGATTAATACTAAAAATTTGATCAAATAATCTAATGTCAAATTTATCAACCATTATTGGGAGTAAAGATTTGGCTATTATTGCAATAAATATAAACCAAAAATAAGATGATTGCAAAAGTTTATTTTCACCTAATGTTCTAATTGCATCCCAGCTAGGAGCTAAATTATATAAATATGCTTTCATGTAAATATTTCACAATTAATATTAAAAATATATTACACCTTATTCATATACTGGTATAGGTTAGAGGGAATATATAGTAAAAATCTTTGTAACTATTCAGCGTTCTATTTAGCAAATTCAGGGTACTTGCCATCAAACAACAACTCCAAAGCTAAGCTCGGAGATATCGATTGTTTTTTACATGTACCAATATAACTCCGAGTGCGGCAAGA
>JAMOMG010000351.1 GCA_027068695.1 Flavobacteriaceae bacterium | reverse complement strand
TTAGAAGCAAATGTACCTCATGATTTGGTTGCTAAAAAAAATAGTATTGTACGCTTAACACTTTCTAAATTAGATACTGTTGAACGTGTTATTAAGGTTACTGAATAATATTAGGTTTTTATTTTTTAATCATAGCAATATGCGGAATATTATCTTCTAAGTATTCTTTACCTATTTTTTTAAATCCTAGTGATTTATAGAACTTTATTAAATAGGTTTGTGCTGATATTTTTATAGTAGTTTCCTTAAAATTATCTTTAATAGCTTTAATGGAAGCTTTTACTATTTGATGGCCATAATTATATTTACGTTCACTTTGTTTTACTACAACTCTACCAATACTTGCTTCTAAAAAATAATCTCCAGGTTTAAAAACACGAGTATATGCAATTATATTATTATTTTTATAACCTATTACGTGTAAAGCTTTTTGATCTTTATCATCAACATCTTGATAAACACAATTTTGCTCAACTACAAAAACCTCACTTCGTAATTGTAAAATTTTATATAATTCAATTGATGTTAATTCTCTAAATAACTTTGTTATAATTTTCAATATAGAAATTTTTATTACATACTTTAATTACAATCAATAGCAATTTTAGCTACTCTTTTTTGATGACGTCCACCTTCAAAAGGTGTATTTAAAAATATATCTACAAAACCTAACGCTTGATGTAACGATACAAAACGGGCAGGAATACTTAAAATATTAGCATTGTTATGTTGTCTGGCAAGTGAAACTAATTCTTTATTCCAACAAAGTGCAGCTCTAACACCTTGGTGTTTATTAGCTGTTATTTGTGCTCCATTACCACTTCCGCATAAAATAATTCCAAAAGTAACTTTATTATTTTCTACAGCTTCTGCTACAGGGTGAATTGCATCTGGATAATCCATACTATCATTTGTATTAGTACCAAAATTTAAAACCTTTATACCTTTTTTTTCCAAGTGTTTTATAATTTCAAATTTATACTCAGTACCTGCGTGATCATTACCTATTGCAATTATCATAAATAAATTTTTATATTTTATAAATACAAAAGTACAAATTCATACTTATTAACCATTAAAAAAGTAATTGTTAATAGTAATTTTTAAAAAGCTGATTTACAATTGCTTTATAAAAAATTACTATTGTGAATAAATATATACTTAAAAAAGATAACTATTTTTTGTTAGTGTTCCTTTTTTACTTAATACTAAAATGTCTATTGAGTATCCAAATTTATTTATTGATTTTTTAAAAGAAGTTGTTAACTAATTTCATATCTGTTATAAACATTTAAATACATAAAACTTATTCAAAAAATTGGTTAATATATAAATTTAATACATTGTTTATAACCTATATAATTTTATTGATTTTTAGTGTTTTATATAATTATAAGTTGTTAGTATTTATTAATAAGTCATAAATACAAATAAAATAATAGTTATTTATTGTACATATTAACATACTATTATAACAATCACTTTTATTTTAAATTTTTATAAAAAAATATTATTATTATTAAAGGTGTTGATAAGTTATATTTTTATAGAAAGTTCTAAAACTTTAGGAGTAGTTTTTACTGTTTCTATACCATCTTCTGATAAAAATGAATTATTTATACTTTTTATAGTAAAATAAATTCCTACAGAAAATATAACTAAAAATAAGAAGATAATTTTATATAATCGCTTCATTTTAATGATGTTCTATTGAATAATAGACGAAATATTTTAACATTTGTTACAATTTTTATTAAGAAAATTTTAACTTTTGGTTAAGGAATAATAAAATTTATTGCTTTTGGTAAAATTGAAACTATAAAATCACCTGAGCCTATTAATTCTCCATCTGCTTGTATATAAGATTTGTTACTATCTACAACGTTAATTTTAATAGTCGAAGTTTTATATGTATTTATTAATTTATGACTGGTTATTTTTCCATTAAATAAACCTCTTATATTGTTTAAAACAGTTAATAATGTTAAATTTTTAATATATGTAATATCAAAAAGTCCATCAGTTGAATTTGGTTTTTTAGTAAGTTGCATTCCGCCTCCAGCATAATTACAAATACCAATTAACAGCATTAAACACTTGCCTTTTAACACTGTTTTATTAAATGTAATTTTTAAAAAAGATTTTTTATAATTAATTAAACTTATTAAAGCTCCAACTAAGTATGCTAAAAATCCAAGTTTTTTATATTTATGTACGTTGTTTACAACATAACCATCAAAACCAATACCAGCCATATTATTAAAATAAACTGTTTCATTTGTTGAGTTAATATTAATTTTCCCAATATCTTGTTTGATAGTATTTTCAGTTTTAATTATATCAATGGCTTTTTTATAGTTTAAGGGAATATTATATGTTTTAACCCAATCATTACCTGTTCCTATTGGAATTATACCAATTTTTATTTCTAAAATATTTGCAGGATTAAATCTTAAAATACCATTTATAATATTATGTAAGGTACCATCACCACCAACACAAATAAAATTTGTAAAACCCTTTTTTAAAGCTATTTCTAGTAATTTTATAGAATGTTTTTCATATGCTGTAAAAACAACTTCAATTTTAAAATTTTGATTTAGTAATTCCTTTTTTATAACTGGCCATTTTTTTTTAGAAGCACCATTTCCTGATGTAGGATTTACAATTATAAACCACTTATTTTTCATATAAATAATAAATTAAACGGGCACAAAGTACAAATAGTGTTTTATATGACCATTTATTACTAACTTGGAATATAAATATTTGTATTTTTGTACAATATTAAATAATAATGAATGTCAAAAAGAAAAAAACTATATAAAAAGAAAGGGAATATTATTAAAGATTTATCCCAAAAAATATTAAAAATACTAAATCAATCACCTTCAAAAGGTTGTAATTATAAACAAATTTCTTCAAAATTAGCATTGACAGATGCCAATGCTAGAAACCAAATTGTACAAAAATTAGAAGCATTAAAAGCACAACAAAAAATTGAAGAAGTTGAACGTGGAAAATTCAAAATTATTTCAAATAATAAATATTTTATAGGAACAATTGATGCTACAGCTAATGGAAATGCTTATTTTATTTGTGATGATTTAGAGCATGATATTTATATTCCTGCAAGAAATTTAAATAAAGCGTTAAACAAAGACACCGTTAAAATATATTTATACAATCGTAGAAATAGTAAAAAACAAGAAGGTGATGTTATTGAAATTATTAAACGTTTTAAGACTGAATTTGTAGGTGTTTTACAATTAAATAGAAATTTTGGATTTGTTATACCTGATGATTCAAAAATGTATGCTGATATTTTTATACCTCAAAAAAAATTAAAAGGAGCAGAAGATGGAGTAAAAGTATTGGTAGAAATTACAGATTGGCCTGAAAAATCTAAAAATCCGTTTGGTAAAATAAAGGAAATTTTAGGGATGCCAGGTGATCATAATACTGAAATTCATTCTATTTTGTTGGAATATGGATTACCTTATAAATTTCCAGAAAATGTTGAAGAAGAAGCTGCTAAAATTCCATTAGAAATCACCAAAAATGAAATTTCAAAGCGTAGAGATATGCGCAAAGATCTAACATTTACTATAGATCCTAAAGATGCAAAAGATTTTGATGATGCATTGTCTTTTAAAGTATTAAAAAATGGAAATTATGAAATAGGAATTCATATTGCAGATGTATCACATTATGTACAGGAAAATACTATTTTAGAAGAAGAAGCTTATAATAGAGCTACATCTGTTTATTTAGTCGACAGGGTAGTACCAATGCTTCCTGAAGTATTATCAAATGGCGTGTGCTCTCTTAGACCTAATGAAGAAAAACTTACATTTTCAGCTGTTTTTGAAATAAATGAAAAAGCACAAATTATAAATCAGTGGTTTGGTAAAACTGTAACATATTCAGATAAAAGATTTGCTTATGAAGAAGCACAAGAAATTATTGAAACTAAATCAAATTCTATTTCTTCCAAAATATCAATTACTGGTGAAGCATATAAAGTTGAAAACGAAATTGTTTCAGCTATTTTAACACTCGATAAATTAGCAAAAAAACTTCGAAAAAAAAGATTGCAACAAGGAGCTATTACTTTTGATAGAGTAGAGGTTAAATTTATTTTAGATGAGCAAGCAGAACCACTAGGTGTTTACTTTAAAGAATCTAAAGATGCCAATAAATTAATTGAAGAATTTATGTTATTAGCAAATAAAAAAGTAGCTGAATATGTTGGGGTTAAAAAAGGTGTACCAACAAATAATACCTTTATTTATCGTGTTCATGATGAACCAAATTTAGATAAATTAGAAGCGCTTCAAACTATTGTTAGTAAATTTGGATATAAAAATAAAATTGATACAAAAGATAAAAAATCAACGTCAACTTCTTTAAATGAATTATTAAAAGATGTTCACGGTACCGGAGAAGCAAATTTAATAGAAACATTAGCTATTAGGTCTATGAGTAAAGCGGAATATACTACACATAATATAGGTCACTATGGTTTAGCTTTTGATTATTACAGTCATTTTACATCGCCAATAAGAAGATATCCAGATGTTATGACTCATAGGTTATTGCAATATTATTTAGAAGGAGGAAAATCTCCAAAAGCAACCATTTATGAAGAAAAATGTAAGCATTCATCAGAAATGGAATATTTAGCTTCAAAAGCAGAACGAGATTCCATTAAATATATGCAGGTTAAGTATATGGAAAAACATAAAGATCAAGAATTTGAAGGTGTTATTTCTGGAGTTACTGAGTGGGGAATCTATGTTGAAATTATTGAAAATAAATGTGAAGGAATGTGTAGAATTAGAGAGATTAAAGATGATTATTATATCTATGATGAAAAACAATATGCTTTGGTAGGTCAATCAACTAAAAATATTTATCAGTTAGGAGACCATGTATTAATAAAAGTAAAACACACAGATTTAGAGAGAAAACATTTAGATTTTACATTACTAGAAAAGATTAATAAATAATTAACTACTAAAGGCACAATTATTGCGTATTTTAATAGTTATAGTAAAAAAATAAAAAAGATGAAAAAACTAGTATTATTACTCACATTATCATGCTCAATAATTTTTGCACAAGAACCTATTACTAAAAAATTAGGAGATTTTAATACCTTAAAAGTTTTTAATGGATTAACAATAGAATTACACAAATCAACCACACCAAAAATTGTAATTTCAGG
>JAMOMG010000350.1 GCA_027068695.1 Flavobacteriaceae bacterium | reverse complement strand
GTCACCAACAATACTAGCACTTTTATATTGTGCTTTAATTTCATTTGGATTATTCCAAGTCACTTTAGATGCTTCTGCATACCAAGACTCAAGAACTGATTTACTATCTAAATAGTTTGATTGTTCATAAAATTCTTTAAGTGTTCTTTTTGAAATAATTCTCATGAATAGTAGTATAACATAGTTACCGTTATGGTAACCTTAAGTTTTTTCTTTTTTATTATTTTTGCGTCTCTTTTTTTAAAAAAAGACAGGACTTCCACAGTAAGTTTGGAACCTATCATGATAGTTCAATAATGACTTCTCTTTTTTGCTTGTCATTATAATGCTTGAACTGTTAAGCTAACGTTTTACTTCAACGACAGCTCTGCTGTTCGTTGCAAGGTTTTGTTAGATTTTTAACTTATTCATTACTTTTAAAATAATCATATGCAGATATTTTTTTTATTGAATCAACTAATATTTTAGGACTTAGTTTATTTCTAATATAGCTATCTTTTGTATCTACTCTCCAAAACAAGTCACCTTCACTAGAAAATTCATTTCGTCTGGCTCTAAGTTCACCTAGAATAACTACAGTCCATCTCCTAAATTCATCTAATGTCCATAGATAAACATCTTTTAAATGAGGAAATGCTCCTTTATGTGCCTTCTTAACTGGAGTTATTAGTACTTTTATAATTTCTATATCTTTATCAACAGGTAGGTTCTCTTTAATCCAATTATCATGTGTTGTAGCTTGTCTTGCTTTAGTAGCACTAAAGTATTCTGCAGTACCTTCTGAATGATCTTCAAATACTATACATAAGTTATCACTTAATATCCACCAAGGATCAGGAGAAGCATCGTCTTCTATATTACCTGCTTCAAATCCAATTAATAATCCTAATCGTTTTTGTGCTTCCTCAAATTTTTTAGCATCTTCATTCATTATTCCATCAAGAATAAGTTGTTCTTCTTTATCATATTTTCTATTGCTCGTTAATCCAAATTTTTTGATTTGTTTTTCAAACTTTTCTATAACAGAGTTTAAATCACTTTCATCAATAACATTTTCTGATTTTATTCCTGAACTTTTTGCTAGTGTTACCATCCATTTTAAGGAAGGAGCAGCTTTCATTGCATTCATAAAAAAATCTGATGCTAAATCTACATTACCAGCTAGTATTGCGGATGCTCCTGCTAAATAGTTCCAAAGTGCTCTATATCCTTTTAAGTTAGGATCAGTTAATTCTTTTAGTACATTTCTTGCTTCATCAATAGCACCACTATAATCTGTTTGCCACATTTTATATTGATATTCTATTTCATACTTAACACTGTTTTGTAAATTTTGAATATATGCAGGTTCTTCTTTTCTTAATTCATCTCTCATCGAAATTATTTCTTTATCTGCTTCAAACCAATCATCCGTTTGTCCAGAAAACTCTTTAATATTTTCAATAAAGTCTTCTAAAGGCATATCTTTTGATTGCTCAATACCAAATTTAAGTTCTGCTTGCAATTCAGGATGTAATAATTTTCTTTTTCTATCAGAAAGTAAATATGAAACAAGTTTTTCACCCAGTACAATTACAGATGAATAATCTGTTGGTGAACGAGTGCATCTACCCATAGCCTGAACGACTCTTGTTAATATTCTTTCGTTTAACAACTCATTAGCAGCCATTCGACTGACTAAAAATCTTTCCTGTAAGTTTGTAGATGTAGGTAGGTCTGAAATTATTAATGTTCTTGCTTCATCTTCAGCAAAATCGATGCCATCATAGCGATTTGCAATAATTGCCACTGCATGTTCTTTTGATAGAAATGTTTCTTTAGACTCTTCAATATCACTTGCATCGAAAGTTTCATATTTGATTTTTTCATCTAC
Source organism: Flavobacteriaceae bacterium (assembly GCA_027068695.1). Next base: position 3,376 of record JAMOMG010000350.1, on the reverse strand, counting down.
AAATTTTTTAAATATTTTCGATGAAGGAAAATCTTTAGTTAAAACAACAGACCTGCCAGAAGATTTTATTGTGTCTTCTAAAAATGAGTTTACATCATCCTTATCAAGTGATCTTTCTGGAAATAAGAAGAATCTTCTTCCAATACCCTGTTTATCCCATCCATCAGGAATAGGTAATCTAAATATGTTACTTACTCCTGTAAGTCTTTCTAAATCACCACCATTACCAAGTGTTGCAGACATATAAATTCTTTGTTTAGCATTAGAAAATGGTGCATGTGATTTTGTTGGAGGAATAATTGGTCTTATTAAAATTTGATTTGTACTAATATAACATTGACAAGCTATTAAATTATTTTTTATTGTTTGCCAAGGGTATTGCATTTCATTTTGAGCACAGTATGTATCTAATAGTGAAGAAATCTCATCTATAAGTTCATTAAAAATAGTTATAGGTAATTTGTCAATCCATTCTTCGTAGTTTTCTTGACTAATCATTTTGTCATAATCTATTTTAGGAATATAATCTTTAATCAAATTTGCAAATGCAATAAATAAAGTTTTTGAATGCTCCTCATTCTTATTAATTTCTAATGACCATAATGTACTAATATAATTTTCTGAAGAATGGGCATCATCTAATATAATAATATCAGCATCTTTGAAATATGGATTAGTATTAAACAAGGCACTATATGAGGTAATAGCTATTTTATCAGCACTTTCATAATCTGATTTTATTGCAATAGGATAATCTCTAATCCTTCCAACAAACTTTGCAACTTTTAATCCATACTGTGTTTCTGCTTGTTCGGCTACTTGATGTACTAATTGATTGGTAGGACATACATATATAACCTTTTCTTTAAATTTTTGTCGTCGCCATTCAGCTAAGATTAACCCAACAAGAGTTTTACCACTACCTGTAGGTAGCTGTAAGGCTACATCAGACTTTTCTAAAGCTTTTTCTACGTATCTTCTCCACATATCAGCTTGATGGGAGAAAGGGGCTTTTATTTTTTTACTTCTTAAGTCATGAAGTAGAGCTTCTGGTGTTTCAATTGTAACTTGGCTAACTCGATTTTTTTTAAATGCCATACATATCCTTATTCTTTCTTCTGTAATCTAACTCTTTAATACAAGACATAATATCATAAACACCTAGGTAAATCCGATGAGATTATCTCTAAACAAAAAAAGTTGATAATCAAGCAAATATGATTAAAAGAGCTGATTTTTACTAGAAATTTTATCCAAAATTAGATAAGAAAGTTTCTAAAGTTTATATTTATAAAAATTTGAATAGAAAAGAGCAAAAATAAAGCTTTAAATATCACTTTCTCATAAAAAATTTGATAAAAATTAGCATTTTTCACTTAAAAAAATCTCATCGGATTTACCTAATAAACACCTACTAAAATCAATATTTAAGGAATATAAAAGTGTCCTGTAAATATTAGAAAATATTTCAATTTGAAATATAAGTTGACTTTTCTTTAAAAAATAAATAAAATTTAATGCCCTTTTAACTAGAAATTGCCCATTATCAAAACACTATGTCCTGATAATAGCTATTTTTGGGCTAAAAAGAACAAAGTGTCTTGCTATTTTTCAGGAGTCTTGTGTGCAAAAAGAAAAAATTGTTGGAAATTATGAAAGATAAGATTTAGCCCATAACTCATTCTCACAAAATACTTGTCAATTTAACTTACACTATATTACATTGACAAAAACTCTTATTTATATTATACTATGTTAAATTACTAAGGAGTTCCTATGAAAATATCTCAAAAAGAGAAAGCTAAAACAAAAGCAAAGATTTTACAAGCAGCAGTAGATCTTATCATCGAAAAGGGGTTTAAAAATGCTTCTATGCGAGAGATGGCAAAAAATGCAGGGGTAAGTAATCCTACTATTTATAACTATTTTTCAACCAAAGAGAAGCTTATATATGCCTATATCGAGCAAAAGCATATAGAGAGTACGACGATATTAGAGGGGATTTTGGATTTTAATACCTATACATTAAGAGAGCAGTTGCAATCTTTGGTAGAGACTGAGCTTGAGCTATACCTTGAAGATAGAGAGTTTGTTATGCAGATATATGAGATGGCATTTCACTCTTCTACGGTTAAGCTTGAGTCAGTTTATGAGACTAAAGAGAAGTTTATCGAGATAGTAAGCCAGATGCTTGATATCGCTATAGAGGCTGGAGAGATTGAAGAGCCTCCTTTTAAGGAGTATTTGCCTCAGGCTTTTTGGGATTACTTTGTCATGGTTGTGGCGTATTGGGTGAAGGATGATTCTGAAATGTTTGAAAATACAACAGAGTTTATCGACCACTCTTTGGGTGTCATAGAGGCACTTCTTCACTCAAATATCTTGAACAAAGCATCTGATCTTGGGATGTTTCTCTTTAAAACTCATCTGCTCTCATCACTAGAGAAATTTTCGACCAAAAAAAGTAGATTTACTAATGTCAAGAGAAAACTAAAAGGACTTTTAGATGGATAAGAAATTTCCTACAAGCAAACTCCAAAGAGGCAAGGTTGTCGGTCGTACACTCTTAAAAATAGGTGCTACAAAATCCAAAACCATACTAAAGAGAACATTCTCCTCAGTATCAAAAAAAGAGAAACTTCAAGATGAGATGCACAAAGAAGTGGCAAAAACGATTTTTGAAGCACTAGGAGAGCTTAAAGGGATGTCAGTAAAGATAGCACAACAAGTTGCACTTGGGATGCCTTTTTTGCCCAAAACTTATCTTGAGCAATTACAAAAATCTTTTCATCAGATACCACCTATAAACAAAGCATTGGTTCGAAAGATTGTCAAAACTGAGTTAGGAGAGTATCCAGAGGTGTCTTTTACAACCTTTGAAAACAGTGCTTTTGGTTCTGCGAGTTTAGGACAGGTGCATTTTGCAACTTTAGATGAGACAAAACTAGCAATCAAAATCCAATATCCTGGTATCCAAAAAAGTATAAAAAGTGATATGAGTCTTTTAAATTTTGGGCTAAAACGGATGGCAAAAGGAGAAGATGTATCACATATTTTAGAGGAGATTGAACAGAGGATTAGTGAAGAAGTTGATTATGAGATAGAAGCAAAAAATTGTACTTTTTTTCATCAAAATCTTGATATAAAAGAGATAATTATCCCTGAAATTTATGAAGAGTACTCAACCAAACACATTTTGAGTAGCTCTTATCTGGAAGGTCTTAGTTTTGAGGCATTTTTAAGCTCTAACCCTTCACAAGAGGAGATAAACCACTATGCACAGTTGATATTTGATAGTTATTTTCAATCACTTTATAGACTCAAAACTGTACATGCTGATCCAAATCCAGGTAATTTTATCTTTATGAGTGATGGC
>JAMOMG010000349.1 GCA_027068695.1 Flavobacteriaceae bacterium | reverse complement strand
TGGAAATTATCAGGAAGTATACTTTCAAAAGTTTTAAGTGTTTTATAGGCGCTAATAATTGAACCGTCGTTCATATAAAAATCGGTTGCATTATTATCTGCTTTTAAAAAAAGTATTTCATCTGTTTGTAAATATTGATAATCTTTATATGATTTTAAACAAATATTTTTTCTAGACTGGGCAGGAATTTTTTTCAATACTTTTAATACTGATTTTCTAATCTCTAATTCTGTTAAAGGGCTTAACAAAAAATCAAAAAATCCATTTTTTATTACATCGTATACCTTTTCTTTTGAAGAAGATATTGCAATAAAAACTGGAAAGGTATCATTAAACAAGTTTAACTCTTGTGTAAACTTGAACGGATTATCAATAACATTTTCAATACTAAAAAAAACTAAATCAGGAGTTTCTTTTAGTATTATGTTCATCGCATTATCATAGTCGCACGAAATACCAATACAATTAAATTCGTAAAAATCTTCTAAAACATTCTGAATTCTTTCAATGGAATGTGGGTTGTTATCAATAATAAAATAGTTGCGCATTTGGAGGGGACAAATTTTAGTGCTTGTAAATTTACTAAAATATTTGAGATGTATAGTAGGCTTTATCCATTCTTTTTTTACGGATAAAACAACATTGCTTAAATTAAGTATGTATAACTTTAACTTAATTATTTAACCAGGTTTATTATATATGTATATTTATTAACAAGCTACTAATCAGATTATTACGGCGTTAGATTAAAAATGATTTACTAGCCTGAGTCCAAAAAAATGAAGAAAAAACTAGATAAATATCAAAAAACGAAAACTAAATTAGGAAAGAAGATGGGAAAAACAACAAATAACACAAACTCAGAAAATACAAACTCAAATAATTCAACTAATAATTTTGAGCAACAAATTAATAATTACCCAAATGATATTCAAGGGCTATTTGAACGCTTAGGTATAGAGTAAAAAAAATTACCTAAATTTTACAATGTATAATATTTGAAATAAATCACTAAAATAATTTTCTTTTACCTATGAAAAGTTGATTTCATAACCATAATACAGTTAACCTCAAGGACTTTATTTTAGTTTTGTGCATAAACCAATGTTTATGCACATTTTTTTTATACAAATACTCAATTTGGTGTTTTAATGCAATTTAAAGAATTACTAAACAACTTACATAACATTCGTTTATTAAAATCACCTTTAATAAAAAAACATTGATATGTTTCAACTTACTATTTTAAAAAACTTCCCTCTTCTATATAAGGAAAAATATCATCATATTTTAAAACCGTATTCATGTTAACTCTTCTGTTAATATGCTTTCTTTTTAAATCGGCCGGATTTGCTACTCCAGCAGCAGCAATCAATTCACTAAAACTAAGTAAAGTTTCCTTATGAAAATTAGCGACTCTTTCAGATTTATCAGCTACATTTAAACCTTTCATAAGTGATTTGCTTTGAGTTGCAACCCCAACAGGACATGTGTTTTTATTACACTCCAATGCTTGGATACACCCTAAGGACAACATCATAGCTCGTGCACTATTTACCATGTCTGCCCCTAAAGCAATAATTCTAGCAATGTGAAACCCGCTAATAATTTTTCCTGAAGCAATAATTTTAATATCCTTTTTTAAATTGAAACCAACCAATGTGTCGTACACAAATGCCAAAGCATCTCTTAAAGGCATTCCAATTGAGTTAGAAAATTCAACGGGTGCTGCTCCCGTTCCTCCTTCACCTCCATCAACAGTAATAAAATCGGGCTTTATCCCCGTTGAAATCATTGCTTTGCATAAATCTATAAACTCTTGTTTTTTTCCTACACAAAGCTTAAAACCAATTGGTTTTCCTTCAGATTTTTCCCTCAATAGTTGTATAAAATTCATCAGTCCTTTTGCTGATGAAAAAGCAGAATGTGATGGTGGAGAAAGCACATTAGTATGTGCAACAACACCTCTAATTGATGCTATTTCTTTTGTGTTTTTAACTGCTGGAAGTATCCCTCCATGACCCGGTTTTGCACCTTGTGAAATTTTTATTTCAATCATTTTTACATTTTCTAAAGTTGCTTTTTTAGCAAAAGTATCTTTACAAAAAGCTCCTTCCTTTGTTCTACAACCAAAATAACCTGTTCCTATTTGCCAAATTAAATCACCTCCATTTTCTAAATGATAAGGACTTAACCCTCCTTCGCCAGTATTATGTGCAAACCCTCCTTTTTTAGCTCCTTTATTTAATGCTAAAATGGCATTTTGGCTTAATGATCCAAAACTCATAGCTGAAATATTTAACAAACTTGCTGAGTATGGTTTTTTACAGTTTTCCCCTCCGACAATTATTCTTGGATGGGCATTTTTATCATTATCATTACAAGCATACATAGAATGGTCTAGCCATTCATATCCGGCCTTGTATACATCCATTTGCGTACCAAAGGGAACGGTATCATTTGTTTTTTTAGCACGCTGATACACCAAACTTCTAAACACTCTATTAATAGGCCTTCCTTCTGTATCTGTTTCAACAAAATATTGCATTATTTCAGGCCGAATATTTTCTAACAAATATCTTCCATGCCCTATAATTGGAAAATTATTTATAATCGTATGCTTTTTTTGTACAATATCATAAACTCCAACTAAAATAAGTGGACCAAAGAATACTAAGCTCCATAAAATTGGCTTCCAACTAATTGAAATAAAACCTATTACAACTAGTATTAGTATAGAAATAACAATAAATTTTTCTCGTACTTTCATTCTTTAATTCGTATTAATTGAGTTTGTGTTACATATAATTTATCTCGCCATCTGGCATAAAACAATGGCAAATGGGATCCGTATTTTCAGCAAAATTATATCCTTTTTCCCACCATTTTTTCATTTGTACAGGGTTAAAAAATAATGGGTTTTCTGTTAGTTTTTCTGGTAAAATCCAAAGTTTTACATCAATTTTAGATTGTTTCCCCTTTAATTTCCCTATTAATATATCTTTCAAAGCACTTTGGTTAGATATAAATTTAAAAACCCCCATTAGTGATTGAAATGAGTTTGTATACATTTCTTCATCAATAACAGGCTCTTCTTCACTATCTAATATAATAACATCTATTTCTGTAGCTCCATTTTCTATGGCGTGCAGTACCGGAATATGGCTACCAAACCCTCCATCTGCATATTGGCAATTGTTCTTTTTAAGTAAGCTCATAAAAGGAACAAAATTTGCTGATGCCCACATCCAATCACAAAAATCTTCATATTCACACAAGTGAGCTTTTTTATATTCAACTTTTTGTTGTGTTAAATTTGAAACCGTAAAAGTTACGTTGGAAGTTTCTTTTAATTTTTCAAAATCTTCTTTAGAAAATACCTTTTTAATAAATTTTCTTAAATTTTTACTTTGACCAAACGTATTGTATCCTTTTAAAAAAGAGATAAGCGTATTAAAGTGGTTAATTTTTATATCGAACTTACCATCCTTCTCTCTAACTTTAAAAGGGTAGATGTTAAATACATCTTTATTTGATAAATTTGAAAATACCTTCTTTAGTTCATCTACTTTGTTAATTGCCAAATGACTTATTAATAGGCTACCTACTGAGCTCCCAACAAACATATCATATTTATTACCCTTGTTTTTTATCAAATATTCAGCAACTCCACCTGCAAAAGCTCCTTTACTACCTCCGCCTGATATTACCAACGCCTTCATATTTTTAATGTGTTTAAATATTAATTATACTCATATTTTCTTACACAAAGGTCTATAAAATAATTAAACCCTTTTAGATTTAATTCATAAAAGGGTTTAATTATTATTATTTTTTACTGTTTAATCTTCTTTTATATATTCAGATTTTGACGTAACATCAATAGTTTTTGCAATATTTGTTGATGGTTTTCCTTTTTTAAAATTAATATTATAATCCGATAATGTCAGTTTTAGCTTGGTTTCAACTATTACTTTATTTCCTTTAATAGTAATAACTGCTGTTTCAGTAATAGCTTTTGTAACACCATGCAACGTCATTTCTCCTTTTACAGTAGCATTGTAAGTACCTTCTTTATCAAAATTAATGTCGGTAATATTCATAATTTTCCCTTTAAATTTAGCTTTTGGAAACTTTTTAGTATCTAAAAATTTTGAGCTATTATAGTGTTTTTGCATCAGTGCCTTTTCAAATTCAAACCCTTGCATTGGTACAGAATAAACCACAATCCCCGTTTCTGTATCTAATGTACTTACTACCTTAAAATTATCAGCGGTTATATCTTCTATAGCTGTGTGTGAAAAGAAATTAATATGACCCGCTTTACTAACCAGTTTATTAACTGTTAGTGTAGTAAATGCCAATGTTAAAGCTAAAATTCCTGTTATTCCAATTGTGAAAATTATTTTTTTCATGTGTCTTTGTTTTTTTAGTTATTATATGTTTTTTTTAGTTGTTTACGACATCGCATTTTTCAAGTATTACATCTTCATATAATTCCAAATCTTCATCATATCCAGCTCCAGAACGGATTACACCTTTAATAGTAACTGTTTCTCCAATTTTTAAATTTTTAGTATTTCCATTTGTTTCAGAAGTAAAGGTGCAACTTACACCTGCTTTTTCATTTTTACCTTTTAAAAGTACTACTTGCTGCTGATTTAAATCTTCGGTAATTGAAGCTATGGTTCCTGTTACAGTAATAATTTTGGACTCTCCATCATCCTGTAAATATTTTTCATTGGCCAACGTAGCATCCGTTAAATAATCTTTAACTAATGTTGAAGCTTTCATTTGATAATCTGAAGTTATTGCTTGAATATTTCTATGAGGCTGGTTAAACATATAGAAGATGATTCCTCCACCTATAATTAGTCCGCTTAATATTATGATGATTCCCCATTTAATAAATCGTTTTTTCATTCTGTAAAATTTTTATTGATAATGAATAAGTCTTACAAAAAGTTAAATACTAACAAAAAAATTAAACTATTTATTTTATGTTGAAAATTGGGTTATGTAAAATGGAGAATAATCTAATATTATTAGGTAATTAAGCTTTTTACTTTTTTATAATTTTAACAGAAGTAGTAGTTTTTCCATGTACTTTTGCAATATACATAGCTGCAGGTAAGTTTTCAATATTTAATTGCACCTTACCATTAACTACTGAGTACGTTTTAGATGAAATGAGTTGAGTATTTGTTGAAAATAACTCTATTTTAACTTCTTTTAAAGACATTGGTAAGG
>JAMOMG010000348.1 GCA_027068695.1 Flavobacteriaceae bacterium | reverse complement strand
ACCAAGGCAAAAAGTGTAATTCTATTTAATGTGTAGCCCAATAAATAATAACTAAATAACGTTAAGGCAAAAGTTAGAGGTACAGAGAAAAAGACTACTAGTCCTCCACGCCATCCCATAGCCAACATAACTAAAATTGTAACGGCTAAAATGGCAACTCCTAAATGTAGTAGTAGTTCGCCTACTTTGTGTGAAGCAGTTTCCCCATAGTTTCGGGTTACATCAATACGAACATCATTAGGAATTAAATTTTCCTTTAAGAGGTCAACTTTTTTAAGTATTTTTTCAGAAATTTTCATAGCGTCAGCTCCTTTTACTTTCGCTACAGAGATAGTTACAGCAGGATATTCACCTTGATTTTGGCTAAAAAGCTCATTCCCTTTTCCATAACCAAATGAAACGTAGCTTCTAGGTGTTTCAGGTCCGTCAATTACTGTTGCTACTTGTTTTAGATAAATAGGTGTATTTTTAGAAATACCTACAACTAAATTTTTTACATCATTAGCAGAGCTCAAAAATTTTCCAGTAGTTATCAAATACTCTTCATCATTATTTACAAAACTTCCAGATTGAGAACTACTGTTATTGGCATTTATCATTTGCATAATAGAAAGAGGATCTATATTTAGTTCAGCCATTTTATCCATGTCTAATACCACTTTAAGCTCCCTGTTTCTACCTCCAATTACTTTTGTAATTGAGACATCTTTTACTTTTTTAATTTCTGAAGTCACTTCTTCAGCTATTTGGCGCAGTTGAAAATCTGTATAATTTTTACTCCAAAATGTAAGCCCAAGCATAGGTACATCATCAATAGCACGAGTTTTAACTAAAGGTTGGCTGGCTCCCTTAGGCAACATTCCTTGATGATGCATTAGCTCATCATATAATTTTAAGTATGAATCTTCTGTATTTTCACCAACATAAAATTGGATAACCATCATAGCCTGTCCATTCATAACAATACTATGAATATGTTCAACCCCTTTTATGTTTGAAATAACTTTTTCAAGAGGTTTAATAATACGACTTTCTATTTCTTTAGGGCTTGCACCAGGATAGCCAACCAATACGTCAGCCATTGGTACAATAATTTGTGGTTCTTCTTCTCTAGGTATTAAAAATGAACTATAAATACCTATTGCCATTAAGGCTATCATCAATAATATAGTTAGTTTAGAATTGATGAAAATATGTGCTATTTTGCCTGAAATTCCTTCTTGCATAATTTTATATTTTTATGAGCTAGTAAAATATCTACTGAATACTAATTTTAGCTCCATTAAACAATTTTCCATCAGCTGAAACTATATATTGTTCGGTAGCTGATAAGCCAGAGAGTATTTCAACTTTGTTTCCAAAAGATTTTCCAATTCTCAGCCATCTTAATATGGCAACATTGTTCTCTCCAACTGTATAAATACCGGTTAGTTGCCCTTGTTTTATCAACGACTTTTTAGGCACCAAAATTGGAGCTGGTTGTTCGGTTTGTTTACTTGTTTTATCAATAGGGAACTGTATGGATGTATACATACCTGAAAGTAATTTAATGTTGGTTTTATCTAGAATTACTTTTACTAAATATTGCCCACCTGTATTTTGAGCGGATGAGCTAACCTCTGTTACCTTACCGGTAACAGTTTTATTTATTGATTTTATAAGTACAGTTGCTGTTTCTCCATTTTTTATTGAAGTAATTTCGGATTCGGGCACTAAAGCAGTTACTTGAAATTTACTAGGAGTTTCTATACTTATCAAAGGCATACCAGGGTTAGCCATATCTCCTTTATTAATAAACTTTCCAGTAATAACGCCATTAAATGGCGCTGTAATGTTGGTATAAGATAACTGTGCATTTATTTGATTTTTCATTTGATTAGCAGCTTCTAATCTCGCTTTGGCCATCTCATAATTAGCTGTAATATCATCCATTTCCTTTTGTGAAGCACTTGCTTCATTAAAAAGAGCCACAAAGCGTTTGTAATCTTTTTCGGCATTTTTAAAGGCAGCAGTTGCTTCGGTAATTGAAGCATCAACTTGTGCTTTTTGCGCTGAAATATCAGCGCTATTGATACTAATTAAAAGTTTGCCTTTAGACACTTTGTCACCAACTTTTACATAAATATTATTTACATACCCCATCATTCTAGTACTAAGAGTTGCATTTTGAACAGCCTCAATTTTACCACTTGCAGTAATATAAGAGCTATTTTCCTTTGAAGGAGTGTTTACTTTTACATTTATAGCTTGTCTGTTGTCGACCGTTTTTGTTTTATCTTTTCCGCAACTTGTTGCAAAAATTAAAGTAGTTGCTAATATTATTTTTATAATGTTTTTCATTTTTTTAGAAATTTTAAAGTCTAGTTTATCTTAATTTTTTATGTGTATTAAGTAGAATTATTTTATTAAAAATTCTACATAAGCTTTTGTATAATTGTAATTAAAAACAGTTTGTAAATATTCCAACTGTTTTTGTAGGTATTGAGTTTCAGAAATTAATAAATCTGAAGTTTTCTCTAACCCTTGTTTAAATCTATTTGTTCTAATTCTAAGAGCTTCATTAGATTGTTCTACAGCTAAATTGGTTAAGTATAATTTGTTTTCAGCATCTTTTAGTTGGCGTTTGGCTTTATTGAACTCTAGCTCACTTTTATTTTTGTATTGATTTAAGCTAATTTCAGCTTTGTCTAATTGAGCTTTGCTTTTTTGAGTTTTTCCAATTCTTTTGTACCCTTCAAAGATATTCCACGATAACTGAGCACCAACCAAATATCCTTTAGCATCAGCATTAAATAACTTGTCATCATACATTTCATAGCTCCCAAAAGCATTTAGCTTAGGTAAGTAACTCATTTTAGAAGCCTTATACATATTACTATAGGCTTCTGTACTCTTTTCCATGGCTTCAATGTCAGCTCTATTTGTTGAAAATTGCTTATTGTAAATATTTAAATCTAAATTTGCTATTAATTGTGTTGAGGGTTTTAAAATTTCATTTGCAGAATTCCCCATTAAAAAGTTTAAATAATCTGAAGCATTTTTTAAATTACTTTTGGTGTTCTGTAATTGATTTTTAACTTCCGTTACATGTACTTCAACAGATAAAATATCAGCTTTTTGTAAATAACCTTGTTTAAAATTGTTTTCGGCTATTTTTTTGTTTTCAAGAGCTGCTTCGTTAGCCTTTTCAAGAACCTCTACCGCTTTATAGGCTACTTGCAATTGCATATAGGCTTTAGCAACTTCTAACTTTATATAATCTTTAGTTCTTGATGATTGTAATTCAATAGCATTCATTTTAGCTTTTGCAGCTTTTCGCATAAACAAACCGTCTGCATTAAAAATAGGTTGTTGAACTTCAATTTTTGTAGTAAAGTTATTAACAGTACTAGGATTATTTAATAATGAAGGATCAAAATCTGCTGCAGTCAAAATTTCCTGATTTAATTTAAAGCCAAAAGCCATTAAAGGGTTTGTTGTTGAATAACCTGAATGGGAAATTGAAATAGTTGGTAGTAAAATAGCATTCGTTTGGTTAAAATCAGCTTTAGCAACTTCAAAATCTTTAGTTGAAATTTTAATGGTATAATTATTCTCGTTAACCTTATTTATTACTTCATCAAATGAAATTATTTTTTCTTGTTGAGCATTGACATATAGAAGGTTAAATGTAAAAATAACAAATAGGATATATTTATTTTGCATAAGTTTTTGTTTTTTAGTTTGCGGCAAAACTAAGTTACAAAAAATTATGTGAAGTAATATAAATTACAGACTACTGTAACTAATGTTGCATAATGTTAATATAAATGATTATTTTTTTTTGTAGAATTATTTTTATTCTCAAGTAGTGTTGAATTCCGTAAATGAACGGGCTTTTTATTTTTTTTCATTTTTAAATTAAGAAATTCAACAAATAATGAGAAGAAAATAGCAAAGTATAAATAACCTTTTGGTATACTATGAACAGCATTTCCGAAAAGTACAAAACCAGCTAAATGCGAACCTTCAGCCAATAACATAACGCCAATTAATATTAAAAATGAAAGTCCTAGTATTTGAATTGTGGGATGCTCATTCACAAATTTACTAACTGGACCTGCAAATAACATCATTATTAAGATAGATATAATTACAGCGATAATCATAATTGACATACCTCCAACATACCCAAAACCTACAGGTGTATTTTCTAAGCTAACCAATCCAATTGCAGTTAAAATACTATCAAATGAAAATATAACATTTAATACTGCAATTTGAGTAATTGCTTTAGAAAGTGTATTTCCTTTGTTGCTATTTTCGTCCTCTTCTTCACCTTCTAATTTGTGATGAATTTCAGATACACTTTTGTATAATAAGAAAATTCCACCACCAATTATAATAAGGCTTTGACCAGTTACACCAGCTTTTAACCAAGAGACATCAATATAAAATAAAGCGTCTTGTAATTTTAATACCCAAGTAATACCAAAAAGTAATATTATTCTGAATGCCATAGCAAGTATTAAACCAATATTTCTTGCTTTAGGTTGATCTTTTTCTTTTAATTTACTCGAAATAATAGAAATAAATACAATATTATCTATTCCTAAAACAATCTCTAAAAATGTAAGTGTTAGCAGTGCTATCCAAGTATTAAACTGTAAGAAAATTTCCATTAGTTACCTTTCTTAAAGATTGTTCCCTTTTGTATGAAATTAGAATGGCCAATTACTGCTTCAAATTCATAAGAGTTGTTTTTAAGGCTTGTAATTTTAACATGGATTGGTTCTTCATCAATGGCATTTTTGGGATGCAACATTTTTAAGGTGTAATTAAAATTGTTTTTCCATGTAATTAATAAGGTATCTATTCTATTTTCATATTTTTCAATTTGGATAGAATCTTGCCTAATAATACTAGTTTTTTTGTATCCTTTACCTTCTGGAATTTCGAAATTCCCTGTTTTAAAACGATCTGGATTTGGTTCATCATTTTTACAAGAAATAATAAATGTAAAAAGGATGATGAGTATTAATGTGATTTTTTTCATTAGATGCCTGTGTAGTTACTAGGTGTTATAAGTTTTAATTCAGTTTTAATTTTATTTGAAATATCTAAATTATCAATGAAATCAGCCATAGATTTTTGTGTAATTTCCTCATTGGTTCTTGTTAAACCTTTCAATGCTTCATAAGGATTTGGATATGCCTCTCTACGTAAAATGGTTTGAATAGCTTCGGCGACCACAGCCCAATGATTTTCTAAATCCTCAGCAAATTTTTCTTCATTAATTAATAATTTATTCAATCCTTTTAACGTAGAATTAAAGGCAATAATTGTATGGGCAAAAGGAACACCAACATTTCTTAAAACAGTGGAATCTGTTAAATCACGTTGTAAACGAGAAATAGGAAGTTTTGCGGCCAAATGCTCAAAAAGAGCATTTGCAATTCCTAGATTTCCTTCTGAGTTTTCAAAATCAATAGGGTTAACTTTATGTGGCATTGCAGATGAACCCACTTCACCTTTTTTAATTTTTTGTTTGAAATATTCCATAGAGACATAAGTCCAAATATCTCTATCAAAATCAATTAATATGGTGTTTATGCGTTTTAAAGCATCAAAAATACCCGCTAAATGGTCGTAATGTTCAATTTGAGTTGTTGGGAATGAATGATGTAATCCTAACACATTTTCAACAAAGTCAGTCCCAAATCGTTTCCAATCAATAGTTGGATAAGCAACTTTATGGGCATTAAAATTCCCTGTTGCTCCGCCAAATTTAGCTGCGTAAGGAATATTTTGTAATTGTTTTATTTGTTGTTCAATTCTCTCTACAAAAACATAAATTTCTTTTCCCAACCTTGTAGGAGACGCCGGTTGACCGTGGGTTCTAGCAAGCATAGGTACATTTTTCCAGTCAATGGCTAATTGTCTTAGTTTTTCTAATAAAGCAGACAGTTGAGGGTAGTAAACAACATCAAAAGCATCATTAATTGAAAGTGGTGTAGCAGTATTATTAATGTCTTGTGAAGTTAATCCAAAATGAATAAACTCTTTGTGTTTCTGAAAATTTAACGCATCAAATTTTTCTTTGATAAAATATTCAACAGCTTTAACATCGTGGTTGGTTACTTTCTCAATATCTTTAATTTTTTGAGCATCTTCAGAAGAAAAACCTAAATAGATTGCTCTTAATTTATCAAACTCAGAAGCATTAAAATTTACTAGTTGTGGTAACGGAATATTACATAAAGCAATAAAATATTCAATTTCTACTTTTACTCGATATTTAATAAGTGCTTCTTCTGAAAAAAAAGGAGCTAAACGTTCTACTTTATTTCTGTATCTACCATCAATTGGAGATATGGCATTTAAATTGGTTAAGATCATTTTTTAGTTTGTGTTGAAAAATGTAAAATTAATGAAATTAAGATGAAAATGAATTATTTTATAGATTCTTTATTTAACTTAAAATAGGCTTTTCTATTATGTTAATACCATAATATTATAAAACTGTACTAAAGATTATTTATTTTTATGTTTATCCTCTTTTTTAGGAGATAATTTATAAACTAGATATATAAAACCAATTACAATATGTAATATCACTACAATTGCAATTGTATAAAACCAAAAATTTGAAATTGCCATCATCAATATATCTTTAATTATATAAAAAGAATAGTATCTTTAAACCTTAAAAATAATAAATTATGAAGTCATTTAGTATAATAATTTTAATATTTATGATGAATTTTGAAGGGAGCTCTCAACAATTTTATTCAAAAAAAGAACCGTTTGCACATACTTTTTCAATTGTAGCAAGAGATACTGTAACTGGTGAAATGGGAGTTGCTGTACAATCGCACTGGTTTTCAGTAGGTAGTTTGGTTGCCTGGGGAGAAGCTGGAGTTGGTGTGGTAGCAACACAATCGTTTATCAATCCATCGTTTGGCCCAAGGGGTTTAAGTTTATTAAAAAATGGTTTAACTCCTCAAATGGCTGTAAAATCATTGTTAGAATTAGATGAGGGTAGAGAAGTTCGCCAATTGGCAATTTTAGATGCAGCAGGAAATGTAGCTGCTTATACAGGGGAAAACTGTATAGAAATGGCGGGTCATATTGTTGGTGATAATTTTTCAGTTCAGGCTAATTTAATGGAGAAAAATACAGTTTGGCCAGCAATGGCTAAAGCCTTTGAAAATTCAAAAGGAAACTTGGCAGAACGTTTATTAATTGCTTTAGAGGCAGCACAAAAAGAAGGAGGAGATATTAGAGGAAAACAATCAGCTGCAATTTTGGTTGTAAAAGCAAAAAGCACTGGGAATAGCTGGGAAGACAAAGTTGTTGATTTACGTGTTGAAGATAATGAAAATCCATTAAAAGAAATGAGAAGGTTATTGACAATTCATACAGCGTATGAATTTATGAACAAAGGAGATTTAGCTGTTGAAACAGGCAACAATAAGTTGGCAAAAGAATACTATATGAAAGCGCAACAACTAAACCCTAATAATTTGGAAATGAAATATTGGTATGCAGTAACATTAACAAATAATGGAGAGTTAACTGAAGCAAAACAAATTTTCAAACAAATTTTTGAGCAAAATAATAAATGGAGAATGTTAATCCCTAGGTTGTTAAAGGCAAAATTATTGGTAGTTTCAGAAAAACAATTAGCAGAAATATTAAATTTATAAAAATGAAAAAAATACTTTTAGGAGTTTTGGTTGTATTAATTTTAATTCAATTTATATCACCTCAAAAAAACAATTCAAAAGATTATACAAATGATATTACTACAGAACTTCAGATACCAGATGAAGTTCTACAAATAATTAAAACTTCTTGTGCAGACTGCCATTCAAATTCAACGGTTTATCCTTGGTACAATAAAATTGCACCATTTTCGTGGTACTTGGCACAACATGTGAATGAAGGGAAGGAACACTTAAACTTTTCCGAATGGACAAAATATAATAAAGATCAAAAAAATCATATTATAAAAGACCTAAAAGAAGTAATAAAAAAGCGTGAAATGCCGTTAACTACGTATGTTTTGATTCATAAAAATGCTGCGATGAATGAATCACAAAACAAATTATTTCTTGATTGGATAAATACGATTGAAAAGTATTAATTAATAAATGAGTAAAATAACTAACATAATAATTTATAGCCTTGTAATTTTAACAATGAGCATGCATAGTATACAAGCACAGGCTAAAATAAATCAGTTTAATTCTAAAGGTGAAAGAATTGGTCTTTGGAAAAAGAAGTACAACAATGGAAGGATTCGTTATGTTGGTCAGTTTGAAAACGGAAAAGAGGTAGGTACTTTTAGGTATTACAGTGCCAAAAGTTCTAAATTTCCTATTGTAATTAAAACCTTTATTAGAGGCACAAATTTAGCTAAAGTTAAATTTTATACTGAAGAAGGCGTTTTGGAGAGTAAAGGAGAAATGGAAGGTAAAAAAAGAATAGGTAAATGGATCTATTATAACACTGATGGCAAATCAATTTTATCAGAAGAAAGTTATATGAATGGCTTATTGAATGGAGAAGCCAAAACATATTACGTTTCAGGCAAAATCACAGAAATTTTAAACTATAAAAACGGAAAGTTACATGGGAATATCAAACGTTTTGCAGATAATGGTAATTTGTTAGATGATTTAAATTATGTTGATGGGAAATTACAAGGTTCTGCTAAATATTATAATTTACAAGGAAAACTTATTTATAGAGGAGCATATGATAACGATGAGAGAATAGGTAAATGGGAATATTTTGAAAATGGCAAACCAATAGATTCAATAAAATTAAGGCAATTACATAATTAATTTAAGATATTTTTAAAAATCTAAAATTTTAAATGATTGTTTAGATAATTATTTTTGAAATTGAGATAACTAAACAAATAGATTAGAAACAAAAAAGGAGTTACAAATTTTAATTTGTAACTCCTTTTTTAATAAAATTATACAAGTTTAAGCACTAACTGTTATTAATAAAAGGCAACGCTGCCATAATTTGATTTAATAAATATTGTTTTGCCCGAATTAGCGGTGTTATAAAATCCTACATACTCTTTTTTAGCTGATTCTTTAACTTGTTTTGTAAAGTTAAAAAGGTTTTTGTCATATTTAAAACCAGTATAACTTAGAGTTGCATTAAAATTAAAAGAATTTGTATTTCGAATTCCAAATTTTAAATGAGAATACGATGAAATGACTTTTAGGGATTTAAATTCACTACTAATTTTTTTGATATTTAAAGATCCATACTCTATGTTGAAATTACCAGAACCATTTAATTTTCCAATTGTTAAATGCATGTAATCACTACCACCTTCTATATTTCCAATATCTTCAATTTTTAAACTGCCATAATCGCAGTTGTAATCTAAACTCACTAACATTCCAAATGAAATATGGGAGTAATCTGCATTTAAAATAGTTCTTCCAGATCGATTTACAGATAGTGTTGAATAATCTGCATTAATTTTACCATCCTTTATAAAATCTATAAAAGAATTGTTTGTATAATCAATATTTATAGTGTTTTCAGAGTTTCTTAATTCTCCAATATTTATACTTCCATAATCACAATTAATGGTTGAAGTTCCTTCTAATTTATCTAAATTAATCGCTCCATAATCATTAGTTAAATTCACATTATTTGTAATTGGTATTTTTATTAAGTAGTTAATTTCCATACTAACATTATTATTGTTACCCCAAATTCTCCACGAAGATGTATTTCTTTCAATTATAGTTTTTGCAGAAACATTAGAAATGTTACTACTAAACTCAATATTAATTTGTTCTAATCTTTTTTGAACTTTCTCCTCTACATTTCCAGTAGTAGTTATTGAAACATTAATAACAATTTTATTTTCATTCCAAGTAACTACTTCAATATTTCCATACTTGTTTTTTACATTTAAAGTAGCATTTTTATTTACATTAAATTCTTTATTTATAACTTTATTTTTAGTGTACTTACCTCTTTTTTCAGTGGCAGAAATAGTTAATGGAATTATAAAAAGAATAATTAATAATTTAAGTATATTTTTCATTATTTTCTATTTTTAATTGTTTAATTATATCAATTTGAATTAATAAATTTTGCAACACATTAATACGTTGTTGAAAATTTGAAATCATTGCATAAATAATTCTTTTATCTTCTGTACTTTCTTTGAGTTCCAAAGTAAGTGTATTGTATTGTTTTTCTAGTTTTTTTAGCTGACTGAGACTATCATTAATTAGTTGTTCGGTATCACTATTTCGTTTATTTTCAATTGTTTCAAGCTCATTTTTAATTGTAGTCAAAAAATAACTTTGTGTTTCTTCCATTTCAGGTGAAATACTTGCTAATTCCATTCTTGTATTCGAAAATGCAGCTCCAATCCAAACTCCAATTAATAATACTATTGATGCTGCAATAGCAATAGATGATGACTTAAATCTAAATTTTTTATTTGGAATTTCAGCATTGTTTAATTTAGATTTAAACCTGTTAAAATGTCCAATAGTTGGTTCTTCAATGTCAAATTTATTTTCAAAATGCTTAACTATTTCATCTAGTTGGTCTTTCA
This sequence comes from Flavobacteriaceae bacterium, assembly GCA_027068695.1. The sequence goes on along the minus strand of JAMOMG010000348.1, from coordinate 11,524 downwards.
TTTTATTGAGATAAAAGTTGTCTTAATTTATTTTTTGCTCTAGAAACTGTTGCTCTGCTATTTTCATAGCTTATATCCATAATTTGTGCAATTTCTTTGTAGTCATATCCTTCAATTAAATTTAGAGTAATTGCCACTTTATAATTACTTTTAAGTTGTGAAATTTTTTCTAAAATATCATCTACTTTAAGTAAACTATAATCTAATATTTCTTCTTTGGCCTCATTTATAATTACTTTTTCTAAAGGGACAGTATCAAATTTATTAATCTTTTTCAATGCTGTTAAGCTGTTATTAATTACAATTCTTTTTAACCAAGCTCCAAAAGTTACTGTTTCATTGAAAGAATCTAGCTTTGTGAAAGCTGATAGAAATGACTCTTGCATAATATCTTCAGCATCAAAACTGTTATTTACAATCCTAAAAGCTGTATTATACATAGCTTTATAATATTTCTTATACACTGTATATTGGGCAGATTTATCGCCCTTTTTACAACGTTTTATCAGTTGATTATTATGTTGAATTTGTATTTCCAAAAATCAATTTATATTAAAAAGACATTGCTATAAACTTATTGTTACAGTTTTATTTAAAATTACACAAAAAAATATTGTTTGATATTAACTTATTTGGCATAACAATTGAAATTTAACTTACAAGAATATATTTATTATATATATAAAATATTGATAATCAGAAAAATAAATTATTTTTGATTTAGTATTTTCTTTAAGATTGAAATTATTAATGACAAAATGACCATATAAAGACTATGAGTAATTCAAAATTTTTAAAATTAGACAATATGTCATTACAGCATATTTTAGATGAAGATGCAGATTTAATACCTTTAATGACACCTGAAGATGAAGAAGAGATAAATAAAGAAGATGTACCTGAAGTATTACCTATATTACCATTGCGTAATACAGTGTTATTTCCTGGAGTTGTAATTCCAATTACAGCTGGTAGAGATAAATCAATTCAATTAATTAAAGAAGCCAATAAAGGAAATAAAATTATTGGAGTTGTTGCTCAAAAAAATGAGGCTATAGAAGATCCAACAATTAATGATATTCATAAAATTGGTACTGTTGCACGTATTTTACGAATGTTAAAAATGCCTGATGGAAATACGACTGTAATTATTCAAGGGAAAAAGCAATTTGAAGTGGATAGCTTTGTACAAGAAGAACCATATATTCAAGCTATTACAAAACCTTATACTGAAGATCGTACTGAAGAAAAAGAGCCTGAATTTGAGGCCATTGTAGATTCTATTAAAGAAATGGCAGTTCGCATTATTAAAGAGAACCCTAATTTACCAACAGAAGCTACTTTTGCAATTAAGAATATAGAAAGTAAGCCTTTTTTAATCAATTTTGTTTCTTCTAATATGAATTTAAAAGTAGCAGAAAAACAAGAATTGTTAGAAACAAAGAATTTAAAAGAAAGAGCATTACTTACCCTAAAGAAGATGGATGCAGAATTACAGCGTTTAGAATTGCGAAGTGATATCCAATCTAAAACACGTTCTGATATGGATCAACAGCAGCGTGAATATTACTTGCACCAACAGTTAAAAACAATTCAAGAAGAATTAGGAGGTGTTTCTTATGATGAGGAGTTGGAAGAAATGAGAGAAAGAGCCAAAACTAAAAAGTGGAATGATGATATTAAGGAAACATTTGAAAAAGAGTTAGGGCGTTTACAGCGTATGAACCCACAGGTTGCAGAATATTCAGTTCAGCGTAATTATCTAGATTTACTGTTAGATTTACCTTGGAATGAATATTCTGAAGATAAATTTGATTTAAAACGTGCTCAAAAAATATTAGACAGAGATCACTTTGGTTTAGATAAAGTAAAGGAACGTATTATTGAACATTTAGCCGTATTAAAGTTAAAGGGAGATATGAAATCTCCAATAATTTGTTTGTATGGACCTCCAGGTGTTGGTAAAACCTCTTTAGGTAAATCAATCGCTGAATCTATAGGGAGAAAATATGTTAGAATGTCTTTGGGTGGTTTGCGTGATGAAGCAGAAATTCGTGGGCATAGGAAAACTTATATTGGCGCAATGCCAGGTAGAATTATTAAAGATATTAAAAAAGCAGGAACATCAAATCCTGTTTTTGTATTAGACGAGATTGATAAGTTAGCGTCATCAAGTCATAATGGAGACCCTTCTTCAGCAATGCTTGAAGTTTTAGATCCTGAACAAAACACCACTTTTTACGATAATTATTTAGAGAAAGATTACGACCTTTCAAAAGTGCTTTTTATTGCAACAGCAAATAGTTTGTCAACTATTCCTTGGGCTTTGCGTGATAGAATGGAAATAATAAATGTTTCTGGATATACTATTGAAGAGAAAGTAGAGATAGCAAAACGCCACTTGTTACCAAAACAGTTAAAAGAACACGGATTGACAAAAGAGCATTTGCAAATTGGTAAAAAACAACTAGAAAAAATTGTTGAAGCCTATACACGTGAATCTGGAGTAAGAGGTTTGGAAAAACAAATTGCTAAAATGGTACGTTATGCAGCAAAATCCATTGCAATGGAGGAGGAATACAATACTAAAATTTCAATAGAAACAATTGAAAAAGTATTAGGTCCATCTCATTTAGAAAGAGATAAGTATGAAAGCAATAATGTTGCAGGTGTTGTAACAGGTTTGGCCTGGACACAAGTAGGAGGTGATATTTTATTTATTGAATCTATTATCTCAAAAGGAAAAGGATTAACTATTACTGGAAATTTAGGGAAAGTAATGAAAGAATCTGCTACAATTGCAATGGAGTATATTAGAGCAAATGCGAATGATTTTGGAATTGATAGTAAAATATTAGATGAATATAAAGTGCATATCCATGTCCCTGAAGGTGCAACACCTAAAGATGGACCAAGTGCGGGTATTACCATGTTAACTTCTTTAGTGTCAGTATTTACACAAAGAAAGGTGAAAACTCATTTGGCAATGACAGGGGAAATTACATTACGAGGGAAAGTATTACCTGTAGGAGGGATTAAAGAAAAAATATTAGCTGCAAAAAGAGCCAACATTAAAGAAATAATTCTTTCAGCAGAAAATGAGAAAGATATTAAAGAAATTAAACAAACTTATTTAAAAGGGTTGAAATTTAATTATGTTTCAGAAATGAAAGAAGTGATAGATATTGCTTTATTGAAACAAAAAGTTAAAAATGCTAAAAAACTGTAAGTGAATTGATATTTTATAAAAGCCTAACATTTTAAAAGATGTTAGGTTTTTTGCGTTAAGGATTGAACGGTTTGTTTGAGCTACTTTAATATTTTTCATTAAAGAGCGAGTAGTGAAAGCCTGCCCCAAAGGGGAACGCCATAAAAAATAATTTAGGTATTTCTAACATCTAATATTCGTCCGTTTTTTAATTCTCCCGAAATATCTAGTTGATAAATTTTTTCAGCCACTTCTTTTGGTGTAAATAAATCACCATGTTTGTAAAAATCTATAAAACGTTGAACAGATTTGAAGTTTTCTTTAGGTGTATTTCTCGCTTTAGTCTGCATATCAGTATCTACAATTCCTGGATATATTGAAACAATGCTAACGCCGTTATTTATTTCTTTTTGTTCTTTTGAAATTACTTTGGTCATCATATCCAACCCGGCTTTAGAAGAGCAATACAGGCTCCAACTTTCATAAGGGTTTATTGCTGCACCAGAAGAAATATTGAAAATTTGCTTTTTGCAATCCCAGTCTTTTGAAAGCTTGATAAAGAGTGAATTTAAAATAAGAGGAGCTACTAAATTTACCTGAATTGTATAATTAATTTCAGGTGGAGATAGGTTATCTATGGTATTTATTGTTCCTAAATCTCCGGCATTGTTAATTAACGTGAGGTGTGTTGTGCTAAGGTTGTCTAAATGTGAGAATATTTCTGTTATTACACCTTCAATGGTCTCTGTTTTACTAAGGTCGCATTGATATTGTTCTACGGTATATAGCTTTTCAATTTTACTTCTTGAGATTGAAATTACTCGATACCCGTTTTGATGATACACATTAGCCAATCCAAAACCTAAACCTTTACTGCCACCAGTAATTATTACAATTTTACCCATTTTAATGAATTTATGTCACTAAAATAGAAAATTATTTTGAGAGATTATAAGTAGAAATTATTATTTGTATATTTTTTTTGACTCGTTCCAAAATACATCCATTTCAGTAAGCGACATATCATGAAGAGATTTGCCTTCTTTTTTAGCTGCTTCCTCCAAATATTGAAAGCGTTTTATGAATTTTATATTTGTTCTTTCTAGTGCGTTTTCAGGATTTACGTTAACAAAACGAGCATAATTAATCATAGAAAATAAGACGTCTCCAAATTCAGCTTCAATATTATCGCTATTTCCTTTTTTGATTTCGTCATTTAGTTCGCCTAATTCTTCTTGAACTTTTTCCCAAACTTGTTCAGGTTTTTCCCAATCAAAACCTACTCCTGCAACTTTTTCCTGTATTCTGTTTGCTTTCACCATAGATGGAAGAGAGGTTGGAACACCTTCTAACACAGATTTTTTGCCTTCTTTTAATTTTAATTTTTCCCAGTTTTGTTTTACATCATCTTCATTTTTAACAGTAACATCTCCATAAATATGAGGGTGACGGTAAATTAATTTTTCAGCAATGGAGTTTGCTACATCAGCAATATCAAAATCGTTGGTTTCTGAGCCAATTTTTGCATAAAAAACAATATGAAGCAGCAAATCTCCTAATTCTTTTTTAATTTCTTGAAAGTCATCTTTAAGGATAGCATCACCTAATTCATAAGTTTCTTCAATAGTTAGGTGTCTAAGAGATTGGAATGTTTGCTTTTTATCCCATGGGCATTTAGAACGCAACTCATCCATAATGTTTAATAAACGATTTATAGCTTCAAGTTGCTGTTCTCTTGTGTGCATAATTAAGCTTCTTTAGTTGCTTGATTTTCTTCTTCTTCCTCTTTAATTGAAGAAAAATCAAAATTATTTGAAGCTAGTAAATTATACCATTGTAAAACTTTTTTTATGTTTGAAGTGTATACACGCTCTTCATCAAAATTTGGTAAAATTTCACGAAAATAAGAAGTTAAAACTTTACCACTTTCTTTAGGGTTTATAGCTTCTTTACCGTTTTCTTTTTCGCTAATAGCCTTAAAAACAATGCGTAAAGGAATTTCTTCTTCATATGTGAAAATTGCAATTTCATTCAAAGCGCTAATGTTATGTGTGGCAGTAATTGGAAATTTTTTATTATCGAGCAATGACTCTACAATAATTCCTCCTTTAGATTGTGCTTTAATTTCATACAGTCCTGGTTTTCCAGTAATTGCTACTATATCTTTTAACTCCATAAGTTTATTTTCTTTTTAATAAGGGAAATTTCATTCTGTAATCAGGGTTCACTTTTCCTTTTGAAATATTTTCTAATTTCTTTTTAATTAATCGTTTTTTTAATGATGAAATTTTATCAGTAAATAAAATTCCTTCAATATGGTCATACTCATGTTGTACAACTCTTGCAGCCAACCCATCCAGAGTGTCAGTATGTTTTTTAAAATTTTCATCTACGTATTCAATGGTGATTTTTTCTTCTCTAAAAACTTCTTCTCTGATATCTGGTATGCTAAGGCAGCCTTCACTAAATGACCATTCATCTCCTTCTTCTTTTACAATTTTGGCATTGATAAATATTTTTTTAAAATTAGCCAAAAATTCACGTTCATTTTCTTCTAATTCTTCATCTTTAGCAAATGGAGAAGTGTCTATAATAAAAAGTCGAATAGCTTTTCCAATTTGTGGTGCAGCCAAACCAACACCTTGTGCATTTACCATTGTTTCCTTCATATTTTCAATAAGCTCAGAAAGGTTTGGGTAATCTTTATCAATATTAACACCTACTTTTCTAAGAACAGGGTCACCATATGCAATAATTGGTAATATCATATTATTTTTTTGGATTGCAAAAGTACAAAGATTAGTTTATTAAAAAAATTATGAAAATTAATTCTTTAGCCAGTTTGTAATATTAAAGTATAAAAATGTGAGTTTATATAGTTTTACGCCATTTGGCACATGCTTACCAGTTTTTTTATCTACCTCATTTATTTTAATATGATTTTCATCCTTTAATGAGGTGTAGTTTTTTATACCAAACGATACTTTATTCTTATAAGGAAGTTTATGAAATTCTTTTAGAATAGCTTCATTACTGTTGTACATATCGCAAGTTTTGAAATAGTAATTATCCATATTAGTTTCTTCTAACATGCGTTTAGTTCTACGTGTCCATTTATCTTCAGCTTCCTGTTCCGATTTATAATGTAAAAAATGAACCTCAATATCGTCTAACTTCCCAATTGGGTAAGTGACTTGCTCCTCAAAATAGCTAGAACTTTTTTGAAAAATTAAGTTTTTTGAAATGTAATGATTAAAATTTGATAATAGCTTTAGGTAACAAGGACTGTAAATAAACAAACCTACAAATGGAGAATTGTAAGGTCGCCTAAGCCATTGATAAATTTCACCTCCCCAACAGTTATTAGAAACAATTACAAAATTTTTATTTTTCAGTAATTTGATATCTTTTTTATTTAAAAGATTTTTAAAAACTTGTCTAAATTTTCTCTTAATAAAGACTGTTATAGTTCGTGTCATATTATTTTTGGTAATGTAAGTATGATTGTAGAATTAAAACAGCACTAATTTCATCAACTAAAGCTTTATTTTTGCGTTGTTTTTTTTTCAAACCACTTTCAATCATACTTTGAAAGGCTATTTTTGATGTAAAGCGCTCATCAATTCTTTTTATTGGAATTTTAGGGAAAGTTTGGCTTAATTTTTTCACAAATGGAGTAATTAATTGTTCACTTTCACTAGGTAAATTATTCATTTGTTTAGGTTCACCAACAATAAATAATTCAACATTTTCATTTTTTAAATAGTCTGTTAAAAAAGAAAAAATCTTTTTAGTATCTACAGTTGTTAATCCAGAAGCAATAATTTGTAATTCATCAGTTACTGCTAGTCCTGTTCTTTTTTCTCCGTAGTCAAAAGCTAAAATTCGTGCCAAAATAATAACATAATTAATAAATTCGTGCAAATTTAAGTATTTTGAATTATATATATTTTTTTAAACTATATATTTGTGATGTATAGAATTTTAAAAAATGAAAACAATTAGAAAAATTATAGAGAATACTTGGGAAAATAAGGCATTGCTAAAAGAAAATGCGAGCCAAGAAGCTATTAAAAAAGTAATAGAATTATTAGATAGTGGCACTTTACGTGTTGCAGAACCCGTTGAAAATGGCTGGCAAGTAAATGAATGGGTAAAAAAAGCAGTGGTAATGTACTTCCCTATTCAACAAATGGAAACCAAAGAAGTAGGTATTTTCGAATTTCATGATAAAATTCCGCTTAAAACAGGATATAAAGAAAAAGGAATTAGAGTTGTTCCACCTGCAGTTGCACGTTATGGAGCCTATATTTCAAAAGGAACTATTTTAATGCCAAGTTATGTAAATATTGGTGCGTATGTTGATGAAGGAACTATGGTAGATACTTGGGCAACTGTTGGTAGTTGTGCTCAAATAGGTAAAAATGTTCATTTGAGTGGAGGTGTTGGTATTGGAGGTGTTTTGGAACCATTGCAAGCTGCACCAGTAATAATTGAAGATGATGTTTTTGTAGGATCACGTTGTATTGTGGTAGAAGGTGTACGTGTTGAAAAAGAAGCTGTTTTGGGTGCGGGAGTAGTTTTAACAATGAGTACTAAAATTATTGATGTTACAGGAGAAAAACCTATTGAACTGAAAGGAAGGGTTCCTGCGAGGTCAGTTGTAATACCTGGAAGTTATAAGAAAAAATATCCTGCAGGAGAATTTAATGTACCTTGTGCTATGATTATTGGTAAGCGTAAAGAAAGTACCAATAAAAAAACATCTTTAAATGATGCGCTTCGTGAAAATGGCGTAGCTGTATAAAAATAATTAAATTTTAATGTTCTATTTTTGCTTGAATTTATAGAACACTAAATTTTTAAAATTTGAAAATAGTTATTCTTGCAGCAGGTATTGGGTCTAGGTTAGGAAATCCTTTTCCAAAGCCGTTAACACCCTTAAAAGATGGTGAAAGTATTATGGCTAAACAGCTTAATAATATTACAAAGTATTTCGATATAAATGATGTAACTACGGTTGTAGGTTTTAAAAAGGATTTAATTATGGAACGTTTTCCAGAAGTAAATTACGTTTATAATCCGTTTTTTGATAGAACCAATACTTCAAAGAGTTTATTACAGGCATTGAAAAAACACAGAGGAAAATCTGTTTTATGGTTTAATGGAGATGTTGTTTTTGATGAAAAATTACTAGCTGTTTTACTAGACGATATAAAAAATAATAATTCGTTTATTGCCGTAAACACTATGAGTGTAGCTGATGAAGAAGTTAAATATACACTAAAAGATAATGTTGTTAATAAACTTTCTAAAGAAGTTAGAAATGGATTAGGTGAAGCTGTGGGAATTAACTTTATTTCTTCAAAAGATTTGGATATTTTCATATCTCAATTGGAAAAATGTGATGACAATGATTATTTTGAAAAAGGATTGGAAATGGCAATTGAAAAAAATTATTTAAAAATTAAAGCTATTGATATTTCAAAATTCAATTGTATTGAAGTTGATTTTAAAGAAGATTTAAAAAATGCTAACAAGATAGTTTAGTTTTATGAAAACGGTCCTTTTTTGTCAAAATCCGTATGCTTTTGGAATTTTGGAGCCTATTATGGAGGTTTTAAAAGAAAAGAATTTTCCATATTTATGGTTTGTTAAAGAAACAATTAAAAAACAATTTCCTTTTCAGAATGAGTCTTTTACATCAGATATGAAAGAGGTGAAGGAATTTAAAAGCGATGTTATTTTTGTGCCAGGAAATGAAGTTCCATATTATTTAAGAGGACTGAAAGTTCAAATATTTCATGGCTTGGCAGGTGAAAAAAAAGGACATTTCAGGATTAGACATTATTTTGATTTATACTTGACGCAAGGGCCATATTTTACTAAGAGATTTTTAGAATTAAAACAGCAGTTTAAAAATTTTGACGTACTTGAAACAGGTTGGTCAAAATTAGATATTTACGGCAAAGAACTTCATAAATATGATACTGTTAAAAAACAGTTATTGTTAAAACATAAAGCAAAAAAAATAGTTTTGTATGCCCCAACATTTTCGCCTTCACTAACATCAGCTTCCTTTTTAATTGAAGAGTTTAAGAAATTATCAAAACAAAATGAATATTTAATTTTAATTAAGTTTCATGACTTAATGGCAGTTGAATTAATTGAGAAATATAAACAGTTAGCAAAAACAACAGCTAATATAATTTTTGAAGAAGAGCGAAATATTATCAAATTTTTATTGATGGCTGATATCATGATTAGTGACACTTCATCTGTTGTTTATGAGTTCTTATTGTTAAATAAGCCTGTTATCACATTTAAAAGTAGCTCTAAAAATATTGAGTGGGAAGATTCTAATGTGTACAACAATCTTTTAGAGAAAGTTAAATCAAATCTTAAGGAGGATAATTATAAAGAAAAAAGATTAAAAATTGTACAGCAATATCATCCTTATAATGATGGAAAATCTTCTTTAAGAATGGTTAAAGCATGTTTAAAATATATTTCAGAAAATGGAGTTCCAGAAAAAAGAAAACTATCGTTTTTAAGAAAATTAAAAATTCATAAGATATTTGGAAAATAGTCATGAAAAGTAGAGAGATAAATAAGGCTTTAGAGATTTTAAAAGATAAAAATACACTGTTATATCCAACAGATACTGTTTGGGGAATTGGTTGTGATGCAACTTCAGAGGTAGCTGTTGCTAAAATTTTTAACATTAAAAAGCGTTCGGAGAGTAAGAGTCTAATTATTTTGGTTGATGGATTAGAAATGCTTCAGCAGTATATTCCACGAATATCAAAACCTGTTTTTAATTATATTCAAAAAATCTCTAAACCAACAACTATTATTTATAATAATCCAATTGGATTAGCCAAAAATGTAGTGGCAAATGATAATACTGTCGCCATTAGAATTGTACAAAATGATTTTTGTAAAGAATTAATAACAAAGTTTGAGAAACCAATAGTTTCAACTTCAGCCAATATTAGTAATAATCCAACACCTAAAAGTTTTCAAGAAATTGAAAAATCAATTTTGGATAGCGTAGACTATATTGTAAATTTGCAACGCGAAGAAATTAATGACAAATCTTCTACTATTTTAAAAATAGGTAAAAATGGAGAATTGATAGTGCTTCGTGAATGATTAATTGATAAATAAAAAGGAATTTTTTGATGTATAAAATTTTCGCCAACCTAAACTTGACTGCTGTAGATAAGTTTAGAATGATGTTTTAAATGTTTTACAAGTTACCTTTTACCAACATATATGTTAAAAAATACTACTTTTAATGATGCTTTAAGGCATCCAATATTTGAATATATTTCAAAAGCATCAGCTAATTTACAAGTAGAAACCTATGTAATTGGTGGATTTGTGCGTGATTATTTTTTAAAAAGAGGAACACCAAAAGATATTGATATCGTTGCAGTTGGAAACGGAATTGAGTTGGCCAAAGAGGTGGCTAATTTACTGCCAAGTAAACCAAAGGTGCAGGTTTTTAAAACGTATGGAACAGCAATGTTATATTATGAAGATGTTGAAATTGAATTTGTAGGAGCTCGAAAAGAATCGTATGCTGAAAATAGTAGAAATCCCGAAGTTGAAATAGGTACGTTAGAGGATGACCAAAACAGGAGAGATTTCACCATTAACGCATTGGCTTTTAGTTTAAATAGTAAAGATTATGGAAAATTATTAGACCCTTTTAAAGGGGTGAATGATTTAGGTGCAAAGATTATTAAAACACCTTTAAATCCAGATATTACCTATTCAGATGATCCTTTACGAATGATGCGTGCAATACGGTTTGCGTCACAATTAAATTTTACTATTGAAGAAAAATCATTAAATGCTATTACCAGAAATGCTAAACGAATTGATATTATAACTCCTGAACGTATAGTAGATGAATTTAATAAAATAATGTTATCTGAAGTTCCATCTGTAGGACTTTTATTATTACATAAGACCAGACTATTAGAGCGTTTTTTACCTGAGTTAACAAACTTACAAGGTGTTGATGAAGTAGAAGGGCAAAAACACAAAGATAATTTTTACCATACTTTAGAAGTGGTAGATAATATTTCTAAAAATACCAATGATTTATGGTTACGCTGGGCGGCATTGTTACACGATATAGGAAAAGCACCTACTAAAAAATTTAGTAAAACAGTAGGGTGGACTTTTCACGGACACGAATTTGTTGGCGCCAAAATGGTGTATAAATTATTTAAACGTTTAAAAATGCCACTAAATGACAAAATGAAGTTTGTTCAAAAAATGGTCTTTTTAAGTTCCAGACCT
>JAMOMG010000347.1 GCA_027068695.1 Flavobacteriaceae bacterium | reverse complement strand
TAGTATCTTTGCAAAACGTCCAGAACAATTATCTGTTCAAGAATTCATAAATCTTACTTCTAAAATAGAAAAAGATGCAGTTTGAAATTACAAAAGAATACATTCAACAAATTCAACAATTAATTGCTGAAAATAAAAATACAGCTCTTTTAAATTTATTAGAAGATTTACATTATGCCGATGTTGCTGAAATTGTTGAAGAATTAGAAACAGAAGAAGCTATTTATCTAATAAAACTACTAGATAGCGATGTTACTTCTGAAGTAATTGCAGAACTAGATGAAGATGATCGTGAAAAAATATTAAAAAGGCTTTCTTCAAAAGAAATTGCCGAAGAAATTGAAGAATTAGATACTGATGATGCAACTGATATTATTGCCGAACTTTCTGAAAAACAAAAGAAAGAGGTAATTTCTCATATTGAAGATGAAGAGCACGCAAAAGATATTATAGAACTGCTGCGCTATGATGAAGATACTGCTGGAGGTTTAATGGCCAAAGAGTTAGTAAAAGTAAATGAAAACTGGAATGTACTTACTTGCGTTAAAGAAATGCGCAAACAAGCCGAAGAAGTTACCAGAGTTCACTCTATTTATGTAGTTGATGATAATGATATCTTAAAAGGTCGCCTTTCATTAAAGGATTTGCTAACTACCTCAACCAAAACTGCCATTAAAGATGTACTTATTAAAAAAGTAGATGCTGTTAATGTAAATGACAAAGCTGAAGATGTGGCAAGGATTATGCAAAAATATGATTTAGAAGCTATTCCGGTTGTAGATGAATTGGGGCGTTTGGTTGGAAGAATAACCATTGATGATATTGTTGATGTAATTAAAGAAGAGGCTGAAAAAGACTACCAACTAGCGGCAGGTATTACACAAGATGTTGAAGCTGATGATAGTATTTGGAAATTAACAAAAGCTCGTTTACCTTGGCTTCTTATTGGTATGTTTGGAGGATTAGGTGCTGCAAGTATTATAAATGGTTTTCAAGGAGCTTTTTTAAAATTTCCTGTATTACTAATTTTTATACCTCTAATTCAGGCTACAGCTGGTAATGTTGGTGTACAATCATCTGCAATAGTTGTACAGGCATTGGCAAATAATACCATGAAAGGAGAAATGGCAAGTCGTATTTTTAAAGAGTTTTTATTAGGCTTAATCAACGGTCTTGTTATTGCCGGCGTAGTAATTTTAATCAGTCATTTTGCATTTCAAACATCCTTTTTAATCTCAATAACTGTTTGTGTTGCATTAATAACTGTAATTATAATGGCTGCCCTTATTGGTACATTTATTCCCGTATTCTTAGAAAAACAAGGAGTAGATCCCGCAGTTGCTACGGGTCCCTTTATAACTACCAGTAACGATGTTTTTGGGATTTTAATTTATTTTATGATTGCGAAATTAATCTTAGGCTTTTAATTTTTTTGGCATTCCACTACGTGTCAGGCTTTCAGTACTCGCTTTTTTAATTATAAAAAATAATAAAAAAGAGCTCAAACAAAACTTCAATCCTTAATGCAAAATTTACCTATACTTCATTTTCTTAAATAGGTCCCAAAGTACAATACCCGTACTAACAGCTATATTTAATGAATGTTTTGTCCCAAACTGTGGAATTTCAATACAATAATTTGAAGCTGAAACTACTTCTTGCTGAACACCTTTCACTTCATTGCCAAAAATAACAGCATATTTTTGATTGGGGTCTATGTTAAAATCTTGTAACATTGTGCTTCCTTCCACTTGCTCAACAGCAACTATTTTAATCTTTAAACCTTTCAATTTTTCAATTAATTGAAGTGTGTCTTCTGCATATTCCCAAGCAACAGATTCTGTCGCTCCTAACGCAGTTTTATGAATATCTTTGTGGGGTGGTTGTGCTGTAATTCCGCACAAATAAATTTTTTCAATTAAAAAAGCATCGCTTGTTCTAAAAACCGATCCAATATTATTTAAACTTCTTATATTATCAAGTATTACAATTAGAGGAATTTTATCGGTTTTTTTAAACTCCTCTATATTAAATCTTCCTAATTCACTATTTTTTAATTTTCTCATAAATTCGTTTATCTTTAAAACGGAATAATTAACTTCGCAAAACTAATCTAAATTCTTAAAAATTGGCAGCGAAAACCAAGAAAGTCACTCCTTTAATGAAACAGTACAATGCTATTAAGGTAAAATATCCTGATGCAATGTTACTGTTTAGAGTTGGTGATTTTTATGAAACTTTTGGTGAAGATGCTAAAAAAGCTGCTAAAGTTTTAGGTATCATTTTAACCAAACGAGGTGCCGGAAGCGAAACTGAAACGGCACTGGCTGGTTTTCCTCATCATTCTTTAAATACCTACTTACCTAAATTAGTAAAGGCTGGAATGCGCGTTGCTATTTGCGATCAGTTAGAAGATCCTAAAATGACCAAAACTATTGTAAAACGAGGTGTTACAGAGTTAGTAACTCCGGGTGTTGCCTTAAATGATGAAGTTTTACAAGCTAAAACTAATAATTTTTTGGCATCTATTCATTTCGGTCCTTCCCGCCGAACTGGAGGGAAAAAATATATTGGAATTTCATTTTTAGATGTTTCTACTGGTGAATTTTTAACTGCACAGGGGAATAGTGAATACATAGATAAACTACTTCAAAATTTCAATCCAAGTGAAGTTTTAGTTCAAAAACAATATAAAGCCAAGTTCCTAGAACTATTTGGCAATCAATTTTATACTTTTTATTTAGAAGACTGGATTTTTCAATCTGAATATGCTTTGGAAACTTTAACCAATCATTTCAACGTAAAAACGCTAAAAGGTTTTGGTATTGATACCTTAAACGAAGCTATTATTGCCTCTGGGGCTGCACTGCACTATTTATCTGAAACACAACATAATAAATTAAATCATATTACTGTAATTAAACGTGTTTTGGAAGATAATTATGTTTGGATGGATCGTTTTACTATTCGTAATTTAGAACTATATAACACTACTTCTGATAATGCCGTAACACTTTTAGATGTTATTGACAAAACCATTTCCCCAATGGGAGGAAGGCTATTAAAAAGATGGTTAGCATTACCTTTAAAAGATATTAATCGTATTAAAAACCGTCATGACATTGTAAAATATTTTATTGATAACGAAACTTTTTTCGAGCTTTCAACTCATCAAATAAAACAAATAAGCGATATTGAGCGGCTAGTATCAAAAGTGGCAACGGGTAAAGTAAATCCAAGAGAAGTAGTATTACTTAAAAATTCATTAAATGCCATCATTCCAATAAAAGAAGCTGCCGAAAAAAGCAATAATGAATCTTTAAAAACAATAGGAGAGCAACTACAAAACTGTACTACAATTCGTGAGAAAATAGCAAAAACGTTGAATGAAGATGCACCTGTTAATATTAACAAAGGAAATGCAATAGCAAGTGGAGTTTCTAAAGAATTAGATGAGTTAAGAGCAATTTCAAACTCTGGAAAAACTTACTTAAACAGTATGGTTTCTCGTGAAATTGAACGCACAGGCATTTCGTCTCTAAAAATAGCCTTTAACAATGTTTTTGGGTATTATATTGAAGTTAGAAATACACATAAAGATAAAGTCCCTGAGGAATGGATCCGTAAACAAACATTGGTAAGTGCTGAACGTTATATTACTGAAGAATTAAAAGAGTATGAAACTAAAATTTTAGGTGCTGAAGAAAGAATTAGTAAACTTGAAAATGAGCTTTTTACAAAATTAATTAGCTCAATGCTAGATTATATTCAGCCCATTCAGCTCAATGCACAATTAATTGCACAAATTGATTGTTTAATTTCTTTTGCAAACATTGCTAAACAATATAATTATGTACGGCCACAATTAGATGAAAGCACCAATTTAGAAATTAAAAATGGTAGGCACCCTGTAATTGAAAAACAATTACCAATTGGTGAAGAATATATTGCAAACGATGTAGTTTTAAATAGAAATTTACAACAAATAATTATGATTACCGGTCCAAATATGAGTGGTAAATCAGCTATTTTACGTCAAACAGCATTAATTGTTTTACTGGCACAAATGGGTAGTTACGTACCCGCTCAACATGCTAGAATTGGAGTTATTGACAAAATTTTCACAAGAGTTGGAGCAAGTGATAATATTTCTATGGGAGAATCTACTTTTATGGTTGAAATGAATGAAACTGCTAACATTTTAAATAATATTTCTGAAAG
This sequence comes from Flavobacteriaceae bacterium, assembly GCA_027068695.1. Next base: position 1,135 of record JAMOMG010000347.1, on the reverse strand, counting down.
AAGCTTGGTACTTTTAGATGAAATTGGTAGAGGCACAAGTACGTATGACGGTATTTCAATTGCTTGGGCTATAGCTGAATATTTACACGAACATCCTTCAAAAGCAAAAACACTATTTGCCACACATTACCACGAGTTAAATGATATGACGAATACTTTTGAACGTATTAAAAATTTCAATGTTTCAGTCAAAGAATTAAAAGATAAAGTAATTTTTCTCAGAAAATTGGTTCCCGGAGGTAGTGAACACAGTTTTGGAATTTACGTTGCTAAATTAGCAGGAATGCCAACTGCTGTTGTTCATAGGGCGAGTAAAATGTTAAAACAGTTAGAAAAAAATCATACGAATGAAAATGTAAAGGAAACCTTAAAAAATGCTTCAGAAAACGATATGCAATTGAGTTTTTTTAAGTTAGATGACCCCTTATTAGAAGATATTAAGGAGGAAATTCTCTCCACCAATATTGATACGCTTACACCAATTGAGGCTTTAATGAAATTGAATGAAATTAAAAGAATGTTGACTAAAAACAAAATATAGCACTAGCCCTTTTCTATAGTTAAACTAAATTCTGTACTATTTTAAACTATTTTTTTAACTATCTTTGTACTCAAATTAATTTGTAATGTACTTATTTATTAGTGGTCCTGAAATATTTGTTGTATTACTCCTTGTTGTAATGCTTTTTGGAGCAGACAAGCTTCCCGAAATAGCTCGTGGTCTTGGAAAAGGTATGCGTCAAATAAAAGATGCTACTAATGATATTAAAAGAGAAATTAATACAAGTGCCAAAAAAAACAACATCGATATTGATCTTGCCTCTAATGTTAAAAAAGAAATAAATAAGGTAAAAGATAATTTTGATGATTTCACGAGGCCTGTTTCAAAAATAAAAGATTCTGTTGAAGATTTCACAGGACCTATCAAACGAAAAAAGTTATAATACCTAATTTTTTATTTTACTCTACTTATTGATAATCCATCGCGTATGGGCAACAAAATAGTTTCAATTCTTTTGTCTGAGTTTAATAATTTATTGTATTCTACTAAAGATTTTGTGTCTAAATCTTTAGGCTTAATTTCTTCAACAACTTTCCCATTCCACAATACATTATCCGATAAAATTACGCCTCC
>JAMOMG010000346.1 GCA_027068695.1 Flavobacteriaceae bacterium | reverse complement strand
GTTTTATTATTTCATTGGCAGAACACAATGGTTCATATTCAGTAGCATTTAAAAATGCTTTTGATTGGTTATCTAGAATTAATGGTAAAGTATGGAGAGAAAAGCCAGTATTGTTACTAGCTACATCTCCAGGTGAGAGAGGAGGACAAACGGTGTTAGATATTGCCTTGGGAAGATTTCCTTATATGGGAGCAACTATTGTTGGAAGCATGTCATTTCCATCATTTTTTGATAATTTTAAAGAAAATGATGTAGTTAACACAACTTTAAAATTAAAATTAATTGAGCTCGTTAAAAAATTTAAGAAATCTTTATAATTATGGGAAACATTGCTAAAGATATTAATTCAACATTTCCCAATGAGAGAGTTAAAGCTTTGATAAATATAAAATATACTGCTAATTGGTTAGATACTATTGGGAATGAGCTACTAAAACCTTTTAAAATTTCTGTACAGCAGTATAATATTTTAAGAATATTACGTGGAGCTAAGGAAGCAATTACAGTGAGTTCTGTTAGAAAAAGAATGATTCAAAAATCTCCAAATGCTACACGATTAATGGATAAGTTATGTGATAAAGAATTAATTGAAAGAACCAGGTGTGAAAATGATAGACGGATAGTTTATGTTAAAATTTCTGAACGAGGATTGAAATTATTAGCCACAATAAATATAGAAGAATTTAACAATCATATGAATAACATAACGGAAGATGAAGCCGAAACTCTAAATAAAATTTTGGATAAAATTAGATAATAGAAACTATGTTTGTTTTTGTTATCTTTTATTTAAAATTTTCATCATTTCAATAGCAGCAACTTTCGCTTTTGCTTTTACAAAACTTCTTGGTGTTTCATCGCCAATTTCATAAGTAATAGCAGTGGCCTTAAAAGTTGCTAAAAACCAGCCCTTTGAAACAGGTTGTGTGCTATCTTCTCTAATTTCATTGGGAGTGTAATTTGGAAAAGCCTCATTAATTACTCGAAACCAGTCATCATA
>JAMOMG010000345.1 GCA_027068695.1 Flavobacteriaceae bacterium | reverse complement strand
CAAATTTTAAATCCAACTGTATTTTTAGCAGCATCACTTGTAATTTGTTGTATTGTGTCAATAGCAACGGGTAGCTCTTGGACAACCTCGGCAACTGTTGGAATTGCACTTATGGGAATAGGAAATGCTTTGGGTGTTCCTGCGGGAATGACTGCCGGAGCGGTATTATCGGGAGCTTATTTTGGAGATAAAATGTCACCATTATCTGATACAACGAACTTGGCTCCAGCTGTAGCAGGAGGAGAGTTGTTTGAGCATATAAAATATATGACCTACACTACAGTTCCAACAATAATAATTACTTTAATTGTATTTGTAATTATTGGATTTAATATTGATGCTTCAGGAAGTGTAAATACTGAAAAAATGCTTTTAGGGATTAAAGATTCATTTAATGTTACACCTTGGCTTTTTATTGTTCCTGCCATAGTAATTTTATTAATAATTAGAAAAACATCTCCATTAATAGCTTTAATTATTGGAGCGCTTTTAGGGGGTATTTTTGCAACTATTTTTCAAAGTGCTATTATTTGGGATCAAGGATTGAGATACGAAGTAACAAAGGTTTCTAGTGAATTTAAAGATTATGTGATGTGGGATAATGTGTCTAACAATAATTATCAATCACCAGGCGTGTATACATTAATTTCTAAAGAAGAAGGAGTTACAATGTCAAAACCTATTGTTTTTAATCTTCCAACTTCTAAAACCTCTGTGAGTGAAGAATTTTCAGAAACAACAACCATTTTTAAAGATGGAAAAGAGATTGGAACATTAAATTTAATGGCACAACCAACAAATTTTTTGCAATCTGCTTATTTTTCGGTGATGAATGCTTTGACGGTTGAAACTTCAATACAAACAGAAGATGAGAGACTTAATGGTTTATTTGAAGCCAAAGGAATGAGTGGTATGTTAGGAACAATTTGGCTAATTATTTGCGCAATGACTTTTGGTGGGGTTATGGATGCCATTGGTGCTTTGGCTAAAATAAGTAGTTC
>JAMOMG010000344.1 GCA_027068695.1 Flavobacteriaceae bacterium | reverse complement strand
CAAATGGCACAAGGAGCACTTCCTAAACATCAATTAGAACAAATTTTTAAAGATGTATTAAAGGTTTCAAAGTAACCCTGAGAAACCCCAAAAGAAAAAGCCGCACATTGTGCGGCTTTTATTTTTATTAAAAGTTAATTTATTTATACCAATTTGTTTTCAATTAAATATTCGGCGATTTGTACCGCATTGGTTGCTGCACCTTTACGTAAGTTATCTGAAACAATCCACATATTTAACGTGTTAGGTTGAGATTCATCTCTACGAATACGACCTACAAAAACATCATCTTTCCCTTCAGCATAAATAGGCATAGGATAGGTATTGGTATCTAAATTATCTTGTACGGTTATTCCTGATGTTTCATTTAATAATTTACGAACATCAGCTTCATTAAAGAAATTCTCAAATTCTATATTTACACTTTCACTGTGCCCTCCAACAACTGGAATTCTTACGGCAGTTGCAGTAATAGCAATTGTGCTGTCATTTAATATTTTTTGTGGCTCTCGTACTAATTTCATTTCTTCTTTAGTGTAACCATTTTCTAAAAAAACATCACAATGAGGAATGGCATTTTTATGAATAGGATAATGATATGCCATTTCGCCTTTTACACCTTTGTATTCATTTTCTAGTTGTTGTACAGCTTTCACCCCAGTTCCAGTAATAGATTGGTATGTTGAAACAACCAATCGTTTAATTGTATATTTTTTATGTAAAGGCGCCAAAGCCATGACCAATTGAATTGTAGAACAGTTTGGATTTGCAATAATTTTATCTTCCTTAGTTAATTCTGAAGCATTTATTTCAGGAACAATTAATTTATTGTTTGGATTCATTCTCCAAGCTGAAGAATTATCAATAACAGTTGTTCCAACTTCAGCAAATTTTGGAGCCCACTCTAAAGAAGTATTTCCTCCAGCAGAGAAAATAGCAATATCAGGAGTTTCATCAACAGCTTCTTGCATTCCAACAACTGTATATTTTATTCCCTTGTAAAAAAT
>JAMOMG010000343.1 GCA_027068695.1 Flavobacteriaceae bacterium | reverse complement strand
TGATTAGAAAAATTCATTACTTTTTTTATAAAATGCAATAATACAAGTTTTAATTGATTAAATTTTAGTGAATTAACTTTTTGAAATTGATTTATATATCCTATATTTGCCGTCTTAATTTTATAATAACACATTTAACAATATTAAAAATGACGAAAGCAGAAATCGTATCAAGTATCTCAGATAAATCTGGAATTGAAAAAGCAGATGTTTTAGCAACTGTTGAAGCGTTTATGGAAGAAGTAAAAACATCTTTAGAAAAAGGTGACAATGTTTATTTAAGAGGTTTTGGTAGTTTTATTATTAAAACAAGAGCTGAAAAAACCGGAAGAAACATTTCAAAAAATACAACTATTAAAATCCCTGCTCACAATATTCCAGCTTTTAAACCTGCAAAAGTTTTTGTAGAAAGTATCAAAAGCAATGTGAGTGTATAAATAGACACATCTTATTTATTAACATAAAAATATTATTTTATTATGCCAAGTGGTAAAAAAAGGAAAAGAGCTAAAATCTCTACTCACAAACGTAAAAAAAGAGCAAGAGCAAATAGACATAAAAAGAATAAGTAGGGCTAACTTACTTATTCTTTAAATTTTAAGTTCATTGAAATAGATATTTACATTAATTTGTAAATATTGTTGGGTATAAATCCTGTAAAAATTAATTATAAATCGTTCAAATCAAAGTGATTTGAACATAAAAACAATACAGAGTGAAAACAGAATTAATTATAAGATCAAACTCCTCTGATATTGATTTTGCCTTATTAAAAGATGGTAGATTAACAGCACTAAATAATGAAACAAATGGAAATAAATTCTCTGTAGGAGATATTTTTTTAGCCAGAATAGGTAAAGTATTGTCTGGATTAAACGCTTCATTTGTTAATGTTGGTTATGAAAAAGATGGTTTTTTACATTATCATGATTTAGGAGCACAATTACTATCACTAAATAAATTTATAAAAGGTGTTAGCACAGGTAAAATTAAAGATTACACTTTAAA
>JAMOMG010000342.1 GCA_027068695.1 Flavobacteriaceae bacterium | reverse complement strand
AATGAATCTTTATTATTAGTGACTTCAACAAATAAAAAAAGTAAAGATTACTCAAAAGGAATTGCCATAGGGTCAGTTTTACATACTGATGAAAATAGTCATTTAGAACCTGTTAGATATGGTAGGGATTCAGGTTTTTTTAGAATCTTAACAATACCTTTTATGCCACATAAATATTTTTTAGGAAGAATATTAGGTACTATAAGTTTGTTTTTTAAGTATCCTATAAAGCTGTTAAAAACAATTTTTGTTAGTAATTATGCACAACGAACTACGATTTTACTGTTTATGCAAACTTTAGATAGTACATTACGTATTAAATTGGGAAAATTCACTAAAATGAAAACAGAAAAGGAACAAGGAAAAGCACCAAGTGCTTTTATTCCTGAAGCTATTTCATTGGGAAGAAAGTATGGTAAATTGGTAAACGGAATTACTTATGCAAATTTAACAGATGTTTTATTTGGAACGCCAACAACAGCACATATTTTAGGAGGAGCAGTTATGGGGAAAAATAGGACAGCTGGTGTAATTGATGAAAATTGTAATGTATATGGGTATAAAAATATGCTTGTTTGTGATGGTTCAATGATATCAGCGAATCCAGGAGTTAACCCATCTCTTACTATTACAGCAATAGCAGAGTATGCTATGAGTAAAATTCCTAATAAAAATAATAAAAAGTAAATAGAATTATGTCTAATGAAGTACAAAAAGAAGATTATATTATAGTTGATGGTTTTAAGCATGTTAAATATACGCAAGAACTCTATACCAATGAAGAAATAATTAATAGATCAAAAAAATATTATAATTATGTTAATAAGCGAAGATCAATACGTCATTTTTCAGATAAAGAAGTACCCTTAGAAGTTATCGAAAATATTATAAAGACAGCTTCTACAGCTCCATCAGGAGCAAACAAACAACCTTGGACTTTTTGTGTTGTTAAAAATAAAGCCTTAAAAAAGAAAATTAGAATTGCAGCTGAAGAAGAAGAAAAGAAAAGTTATGAAG
>JAMOMG010000341.1 GCA_027068695.1 Flavobacteriaceae bacterium | reverse complement strand
GATTTAAAGCTACTAGAAGTATTGAAAAAAGAGCAATACAATAAAACAGATAAAGATGCGACAGCTATGAGTAAGCCATCTCAGAATCTCATGGCATACAATAGCCAAATATCAGTAGACCATAAATATAAATTTATAGTGGCAACAGATATAAGCACAAATGGACATGACCTAGACCAATTACACAATATGGCAATAAAAACAAAAGAGATAGTAGATAATCCAAAAATGATAGTAACAGCCGATAAAGGTTACTACAATACAACAGAGATAAAAAAATGTGTAGAAGATAGTATAGAAACAATAATACCACCAAGATGCACAGCAGAAAGCAAGAAGATAAAGAAAGGAAGATTTTCAAAAAAACACTTTACTTACAATCATGAAGAAGATTGCTATATCTGCCCAAATAACCAAAGACTAGAAAAAATCAAAAAGCAGTACAAAAGAGATAAAAGAATGTTAGATGTATATAGAATATCTAGCACTTACTGCAAAATATGTCCATTAAAACAAAACTGCCTTAGTGATAAAGTAAAAAACAAACAAGTATACAGATGGGAACATGAAAACATTATAGATGATTACAATAAAAAGATGGCAACACCACAAGCAAAAAATATAGTAAGAAAAAGAGGCTCAATAGTAGAACATCCATTTGGAACAATCAAAAGAACATTAGGCTGGGATCACTTTCTAGTGAGAACTAAAAAGAAAGTACTTGGAGAAAATGCACTTATAATGTTTACCTATAATTTTAAAAGATTACTAAATCTCATAGGGATAGATCTGTTTAAAAAACTCTGCCTTGCCGTAAAAAACAACAATTTAACCCAAATAAGGCAAGAGATAGTGGCTTATATCTAAGGATATAGCTCTATTTAGTTAACAATTAGCCTATTTTTTTAGGAATATTTTTTAGATAGAAGATTTTATTAAAAAATTGAGATTTTTATAGGATTTTAGAGGGTAATGGGCTGTGAGTTTGGGGTGGGTAAGATTATTAAATTCACAGTCTG
>JAMOMG010000340.1 GCA_027068695.1 Flavobacteriaceae bacterium | reverse complement strand
TTGCTTTGGTCTTGGCATCTGCTAAAAATAAAAACTGTTTCAGATACTCTCTATTGAGTGTCACCAGTTTTTCAAAATAGAGCTTGCTCTGTTTATCAAAAAACCCTTTTGAAAATCGTCCTGAACCGACCGCTCGAATAATACCCACTTGCTCTTTGGCATTTAAAAAATTGATATACGGTAGCATCGCTTTGACAGCACTGCTGTTTTCAAGAGAAATTTTGCTAATAAGTTGAATAATATTACCGTTTAACTGACTGTAAAATGCAATGGTTTCTTTAGCATAAATCTTCTGTGCAACAACCTTATCTCTCATAACATTAATATGTGAAAGAGCCTTTATTATCTCCGTAAATTGTTCTTGAAGCCCCTCTGGAAAATCATAATCAAGTGCTTTGATATTGGCTATTTTTTCATTACTTGCTTCTTTTTGTTTTCGCAGTATATCTCGAAACTTAACCCCTTTAGAGCCGATATATCCCGCTGAAGCTCCCCGCTCTTTTTGGAGTTCGTGAATCAGTTTTCCCAGCTCAATTGAAACGTTTAAACTCTTAATAACCCGATTTGAGTTTTCATAGTTTTCATATTTTATTTGTGCCAGAAAAAATCCAAAGGTAATAATTACCATTAACGACAATCCAATTAAGACGGTTAAAATGGTCTTAATCTTTGCATTTTTCATAATGCTCATCCCAATATGTTCCTCTCTTCTTCAATGTATGTCTCTATATCGGGTAACTTATTTGAAAAATTAATACTTTTCTCCTTAAATTTTAAAAAAAAAATCTCTGTTACCAAGTTCCATAGTTATTACGATAGAATTACAGAAAAAAAGAGTATTTTTATGAATCGTTATTTGGTACTACTCCTTCTTGTCGGTACCCTTGCGGGGGCCAAAACCATAGGCGGTATTGCCGTGCTGGTTCAAGATGAACCCATCACCTTATTTGAGATCAAAGAGATGATGCAGCGCGACAATCTCTCACTCAAACAGAGTGTTCAAAAACTTATTCGGCACA
>JAMOMG010000339.1 GCA_027068695.1 Flavobacteriaceae bacterium | reverse complement strand
AATAAATTTAATGGCTATATCAAAAGCCCGCTTCTTGATTAAGTCAATAAGAATACTTTTAGAGGACTGGCATATTATGCATGAAAGTTTTGCTTTCTGCTTGCAAGATTTAAAAGAATATAGCCCTTATATTGTGAACTCACTATATAACACCGCTATGAAAAAATTTCCTTATCTTGAATTTGAAAATAGTGAGGCATTAGCCAGAAAATGTATTTATGCACTAGGAGCGATTGATACAGTTGAATCAAGAAATAAATTAATTGAGTTAGCAAAAATAGATAATGTTGCTGTACGAGATTATGCAATTCATCAACTTAAAAAAAATAGATTCTCCTGAATTAATTCCCAATTTATAGATTAAACTTTCCTTTAAGACAACAAATATGCATTTGTACATTTGTTGTCTTGATGTTAAAATAAAACTTTAACTCTTTAAAAAAAACAATGAGATTATCAATAGAAGTAACACCCGAACAACACCAGTTGTTGAAGGTAGCTGCCGCTTTGCAGGGTGAATCAATTAAAGATTTTGTTTTAAAACGAACACTACCTGATATAGAAGAACATGAGGCTTTGAAAAAGTTAGAAAATTTTTTACGTCCAAGAATAAAATCAGCAAGAAATGGAAATGTTTCTAACGAGTCTGTAAATGAAATTTTTGATAATGTTCTAAAAAAAAGTATCTAAATTGAAAACTTATAAAATCACGGATGATGCAAAAAATGATTTAATTGAAATTGCTCAATACACATTGAATAAATGGGGTAAAAAATCGTTCAACGAATATAGAGTTGGTTTAGAAGGTATTTTTGATACAATAGCAAATCGTACAGTGATACAGAGAAAAATTTCTGAAAAATTACCCAATGTCTTTGTGACAAAATATAAATATCACTTTATCTTTTATATTTACGAAAATAATAACGCAATTATCATTGCTGTTATTCATGAAAAGCGGGATATTTTGAAACATTTAACTCATCGTTTGGAAACATAATTAATTCACTATATTTAATA
>JAMOMG010000338.1 GCA_027068695.1 Flavobacteriaceae bacterium | reverse complement strand
GTGTTTTTATACCATGCGATTAAAGCAGGTATGAATATTGGAATTGTAAACCCTACAATGCTGACTATATATGATGAAATTCCAAAAGACTTATTAACACATGTTGAAGATGTAATTTTAAACAGAAGAGATGATGCTACTGAACGTTTATTAAGTTTTGCCGAAAGCGTTACAAGTACTGTTAAAGAGCATAAAATAGATTTATCATGGCGTAAAAAATCAATACAAGATAGAATTACACATGCCTTGGTAAAAGGATTAGACGAGTTTATTATAGAAGATGTTGAAGCTGCTAGAAAAAAAGCACCACACCCTATTGAAGTTATTGAAGTTAACCTAATGACTGGAATGAATGTGGTTGGAGATTTGTTTGGCTCTGGTAAAATGTTTTTACCTCAAGTTGTAAAGTCTGCTCGTGTAATGAAAAAAGCAGTAGCTTATCTATTGCCCTTTATTGAAGTAGATAAAGGTGAAATTAGTAAATCTAATGGTAAAATTTTATTGGCAACCGTAAAAGGAGATGTGCATGATATTGGCAAAAATATTGTAGGAGTGGTTTTGGGATGTAATAATTATGATATTTTGGATTTAGGAGTTATGGTTGCACCTGAAAAAATAATTGAAACTGCAAAATCTCAAAAAGTAGATGTTATTGGGTTAAGTGGTTTAATTACACCTTCGTTAGATGAAATGGTATATCTTGCTAAAGAAATGGAACGCCAAAATTTTGAGGTTCCTTTGTTAATTGGAGGCGCAACTACCTCAAAAGCACATACAGCTGTTAAAATTGATCCACAATATAAAAACGCCGTAGTACACGTACATGACGCTTCTAGAGCTGTTACTGTTGTGGGCGATTTATTAAATAAAAGGTCTAATCAAAAATATATTGGAGATATTAAAGATGATTATGTAAAAGTGCGTGAAGGGTTTTTAAATAGATCTAAACAAAAAGAGTATTTAAGATTAGATGAAGCGAGAAAAAATAAATTTAAAATTGATTGGAATTCAACAAAAATAG
>JAMOMG010000337.1 GCA_027068695.1 Flavobacteriaceae bacterium | reverse complement strand
GGTTTAGGTGTAGGAATGATGTCAACTGCAATTCCAATTTTATTAATTGCTACTGCCATATTAGTTTCACATCATTTTGCAGGTTTATATGGTATTGCAATTGCAGCTGTAGGAATGTTAGCAAATACAGGAATTCAATTAGCAGTTGATGCTTACGGTCCAATTTCTGACAATGCCGGTGGTATTGCTGAAATGGCTGAATTACCTAAAGAAGTACGTGAACGTACAGATAAATTAGATGCTGTAGGAAATACAACAGCAGCTATAGGAAAAGGATTTGCTATTGCTTCAGCAGCTTTAACAGCATTGGCATTATTTGCAGCGTTTATGCAAACAGCTCATGTTACTTCAATAGATGTTTCAAAACCACAAATTATGGCTGGACTCTTAGTAGGGGGAATGTTACCATTTGTGTTTTCAGCTTTATCAATGAATGCAGTAGGACGTGCGGCAATGGCTATGATTGAAGAAGTGCGTCGTCAATTTAAAGAAATTCCACAATTAAAAGCCGCTTTGGAAGTGATGCGTAAACATGATTCAGATATGTCTAAAGCATCAGAAGAAGAAAGAAAAATATTTGATGCTGCTGATGGTGTTGCTGATTATGGAAAATGTATTGATATTTCAACAAAAGCTTCAATAAAAGAAATGATATTACCTGGGCTATTAGCTTTAGCAGCCCCAGTTTTGGTTGGATTTATTGGAGGTGCTGAAATGTTAGGAGGTTTATTAGCGGGTGTTACTACAACAGGTGTATTAATGGCAATTTTTCAATCAAATGCAGGTGGAGCTTGGGACAATGCTAAAAAAATGATTGAAGAAAAAGGACTTAAAGGAACGGATACTCATAAAGCTGCTGTGGTAGGAGATACTGTTGGAGACCCTTTTAAAGATACATCAGGACCATCTTTAAATATTTTATTAAAATTAATGTCGGTGGTTGCTTTGGTAATTGCACCAAGTATTGCATTAGATGCTGTTGAAATTGCTGCTTATTCAAACGAAAAAGCTGCTACTGAAGTAGTTGTAAAAGAATCATTTAAGCAAGTAGAGGTTGCAATGAATACAAACGATGATGGTACTGTAAAAGCAACAGTTATTACTACAATTACTGAAAACGGTAAAACTACCTCTGAAGAAAAAGTTTTTGAAGGAACTGAAGCGGAGGTGAAATTACAATTAGAAGCAATGAAAGGAGCTAACGTTAATGTAATAAAAGAGGAAATAGAAGAGATTGTTAACGAGAATTAATTGACAATTTAACATATAAAAAAACTCGCCATTGGCGAGTTTTTTGTTTTATATATAGTCTAAAAAATTAAAATAGTCCATTTATTTGTGCATCAATTTTATCAATAACAGAGCCTAAATCTTCAGGTTTATCAACAAAATCAAGATTGTCAACATCTATAATTAATAGTTTTCCTTTCGTGTATTTTGAAATCCAGGCTTCATAGCGCTCATTTAACCTACTTAAATAATCAATACTTATTGAGTTTTCATAATCGCGTCCTCTTTTGTGAATTTGACCCACCAATGTAGGTATAGAAGCACGTAGATAAATTAATAAATCTGGAGGTGTTACCAATCGTTCCATCAACTCAAACAGCGATTCATAATTTTTAAAATCTCTGTTAGGCATTAAACCCATAGCATGTAAGTTAGGAGCAAAAATACGTGCATCTTCATAAATAGTTCTGTCCTGAATTAAATTTTTACCTTTTTCCCTAATTTCTAATATTTGACGAAAACGACTGTTTAAAAAATAAACTTGTAAATTGAAAGACCATCGCTCCATTTCTCCATAAAAATCATCTAAATACGGATTTTCGTCAACAGATTCATAATGGGGCTCCCATTTGTAATGTTTTGCTAAAAGTTTTGTTAAAGTTGTTTTACCTGCTCCTATGTTACCAGCAATTGCTACGTGCATATCAAATTTTTAAGTAAATTTTTAAAAGCACAAGTTAATTATTTTTTTTTGGATTTTTATGCTCAAATGTAAACTGTTAATAAATTAATTTAGAACAGTTAATCTCTATCACTAATAATTTGAATAGAGGTATCATCTTTTTTTTGTGTAATACAATCCAATTCCAAATCCTTTTATATTATTTCCTATTGAAATTCTACAAAATAGTTTAAAAACCTTCTTTTTCATGGTTTTATAAATTCCATCTGAAATTATCTAGTTGATATTTGATAGTAAAGGGTTAAATTTGAATGGTGTTAATTAGAAATAAGTTATAATCAACAAAGAAACAAGGAAAGAAAAGATATTAAAACAGATAAA
>JAMOMG010000336.1 GCA_027068695.1 Flavobacteriaceae bacterium | reverse complement strand
ATAAAATAATTGAATAAACCTAGGCTAAGCATGAAAACAATTTTTAAAAATGTTGTCAATGAAATAATAAAATGGAAATTAAAAAAGAAAAACCTTCCATTAAATAGGTTAGAGAAAGAGGTAATGTATACAAAAGTAGAGTTCAACCACTTAATTCGTGATAGTTTTTTTATTTTGTTTGGGATTATATCAGCTACTTTTGGGTTGAAAGGATTTTTATTGCCAAATTCCTTTATTGATGGCGGAGTTACAGGAATCTCATTAATTATTACTGAACTAACTGAAATACCATTGTCTATATTACTTGTTGTTATTAACCTGCCATTTATAATTATGGCATTTTCTACAATTGGTAAACAGTTTGCATTAAGAAGCATTATAGCTATTTTTTTATTGGCAATTTCAGTCCATTTTATTCCATTTCCAATTATTACTGAAGACAAATTATTAATTGCAGTTTTTGGGGGCTTTTTTTTAGGAATGGGAATTGGACTTGCAATACGAGGTGGCTCTGTTATTGATGGAACAGAAGTGTTGGCTGTTTTTATTAGTAGAAAAACAGCAATGACCATAGGTGATGTTATTTTAATATTTAATATCATTATTTTTGGAGTTGCAGCATACGTATTTTCAATTGGAATAGCTCTTTATGCCATACTTACTTATTTATCTGCTTCAAAAACAATAGATTTTGTGGTCTCAGGAATTGAAGAATATGTTGGAGTTACTATAATTTCTGATAAAAATGAAGATATTAGATTAGCTATAATTGAAAATATGGGTAGAGGTTGTACTATTTATTCAGGAAAAAGAGGCTTTGGTAAACGAGGAGATGTTTTAAAAGAAACAGACATTTTATATACTTTATTAACAAGATTAGAATTAGCAAAGCTACATACTGAAATTGACAAAATTGATAGAGATGCTTTTATTGTAATGCACAGTATAAAAGACGCAAAAGGAGGTATGATAAAAAAACGCCCTTTAAAATAAAATTTTAAATATCTTTTTAAAGTTGAATAAATAAACGAATAGTGAACGAGTATAGATTTATAAAAAAACTTCCAAAAGACTTGAATAGATAGATTTTAATTTTACTTGATTTATTATTGCAGGTAATAGTAATGTTTCACCCATATTTAAAGAGAATAATTTATTTTTGTATTCTACCTCTAAGTTTCCTTCTACACATATATAAATTACAAAGGAGTCTAATTTAGAGTAATTTTTTATGAGCTCTCCTTTTACATTAATGATATTTGTTTTGAAATAAGGAGAATAGACTAATTTACTGTGAAAATTTGTTTGAAGACTATAGGTGGTTTTGTAATTATTATAAAATTTAAAATCAATGGCATCTAGTGCTAAATTGTTGTGTAATTCTCTTTTCTTTTTTGTAACAGGATCAACTCTGTCATAATCGTATATTCTATATGTAATGTTAGATGTTTGTTGTATTTCAGCTAATAAAACTCCCGCGCCAATAGCATGAACTCTACCTGTAGGGATATAATATACATCTCCTTTTTTTACTTTTTCAACATTTAGTAATTTGTATAAGGATGAATTTCTAAGGTTTTCACTATAGATTTTTTTAGTTACTTTTTGATTAAACCCAACAATCAATTCAGCATCTCTTTCAGCTTGCATAACATACCACATTTCATTTTTTCCAAATGAATTATGACGCTTTTTTGCTAAAGAATCTTCTGGGTGTACTTGAATAGATAAAGATTCTTTTGCATCTATAAACTTAATAAGTAGGGGGAAATTATTTCCGAAAAAATCATATACATGATTGCCTACAAAATTACCTTTAAATATTTCAATTAATTGTTTTAAGGTTTTTCCCTTTAGGTCACCTTCAGAAACAGTTGTTTCATTATTTTTTATATCGGATATTTCCCATGATTCACCGATGCTTTCTTCATTGTAAATTTTATTTAATACAGTTTTTAATTTTTTTCCACCCCAAATTCTATAACTAAAAACAGGGTTAAATTTTAGAGGATATAATTCCATCTTTTCTTAGATGTTTTGATTAAATGATGTTGTATTTTTTATAAACTTTGCAAATTGAGAAGAGATTTCATAAAGGTATTTAGAACTGTTTAACATCGCATCTTCTAGATCTATAGCTTTATTCATTATTGAAGCTGTATATGAAAACCCTAAAGAATTTAGCATTTCTTCAGATAATAAAATATTTCCACAAAAGGTGGCTACTTTAACATTATGTTTTTTAGCAGATGTGAGAACACCATGAATTGTTTTACCCGAAAATGTTTGGGAATCTAATTTTCCTTCACCAGTAATAATCCAATCAGCTCCTTTAATTTTTCTATCAAAATTAATTATTTCTTTAATTAAATCTATTCCAGAAATTAGACTGGCATTTAAAAAAGTTATTGATCCGGCACCCATTCCTCCAGCAGCTCCAGCTCCTTCAATATTTTGTATATCAACATTAAAGTCTTTTTGAAATATATTAGCTATATGCTCTAAACCTTTATTTAAATGGATTATTTCATTTTGTGAAGCTCCTTTTTGTTGTGCATATATAAATGCGGCACCATTTTTCCCATACAGAGGGTTTTTGACATCACAAGCAACTTTAAAAGTAACTTCCTTTAAAGTGCTATTTACTTTTGACTTTTCAATTGTCTTAATTTTATGCATGTTTTTTCCAATAGGAATAATTTCTTTGTTCTTTGAATCAAGAAATTTATACCCTAATGCTGTTGCCATTCCAATACCACAATCAGTAGTTGCGCTTCCCCCTAAACCAAGAATGATGGTTTTTGCACCTCTTTTAATTGCATCTAAAATTAGTTCTCCAGTACCATAAGTTGTGGTATTCATACAATTTTGTTCATTAGAATTTAGTAGCTTCATACCAGATGCCTCAGCCATTTCAATAAAAGCTATTTTGGTTTTTGCTATAAATAAGTAAGATGCTTTTATAGATCTGAATAAAGGGTCTTTTACCGTAATTTTAAAGGGTTTTCCTTTTGAATGATAATTTAAGATATCAATTGTTCCATCACCTCCATCAGCTAATGGTAACTTTATAATTTTAGCATTTGTAAATACAGATTTTATACCTTTTTCTACAGTATCGCAAAATTCAATTCCTGTTAAAGAACCTTTATATTTATCAGGTGCAAGAATAATTTTCATGG
>JAMOMG010000335.1 GCA_027068695.1 Flavobacteriaceae bacterium | reverse complement strand
TAATTTCAAAGATTTTACTAATGCAAAATACCAATGTTAATCCCAAAAGTACTGAATTAATATCAATTTTAGACACACAATTTAAAGGAAAATTAAATTTAGCAAGAGTGAAACTCATTGCTATGTTTATCTGTTCTCTTTGCAAAGTTCAAACGGTTACCTTTAGCAAATTAGCCAATGCTTTTGATAGTCGAGCAAATTCAAGTTCATCATTAAGGCGTATTCAACGGTTTATTGCTAACTTTTCGATAAGTAGTAATCTTATAGCTAAACTCATTTTTAGTTTACTACCAAAACAAGAAGATTTAATTCTTAGTATTGATAGAACTAATTGGAAGTTTGGTCAATCAAATATAAATATCTTTATGCTAGGAGTTGTTTATAAAGGAGTTGCTTTTCCTTTACTGTTTAAGATGTTAGACAAGGTAACTCAAATGTACAAGAACGTATAGATTTAGTAAATCGTTTTACTTTTCTTTTTGGTAAGCAATGTATTAAATCATTAGTTGCAGATAGAGAGTTTGTTGGGGATAAATGGATTGCTTTTCTAAATCAAGAAAAAATTAAATACCATATACGCATTCGCAATAATTTTAAGATTTATATTCCTAATAAAGGGAAAGAATTAAAAGCCTGGTGGTTGTTTAATAATCTTAAAATTGGACAATATAAAGTATATCACAAAATTGTAAAGGTAAATAATCAATATTGTTATATCTCAGGATGTAAATTAAACAATGGAGAGTTTCTAATTGTAATCTCTTACGATAGACCACAACAAGCAAAGCAAGATTATAAACAGAGATGGCAGATTGAAATGTGCTTTAAAGCAATGAAATCAAGTGGATTTAATATTGAAAAAACACATCTAACAGAAATTGATAGGATAGAAAAATTAGTATTACTGATTATGATTGCTTTTGTGTGGTGTTACAAAGTTGGCATCTATTTACATAAAATAAATCCAATTAAAATCAAAAAACATGGAAGAAAAGCAATTACTATTTTTAAATATGGTCTGAAT
>JAMOMG010000334.1 GCA_027068695.1 Flavobacteriaceae bacterium | reverse complement strand
ATGTCTTTAAGCGCTCCTATTGCAGCTCTTATAAGTTGGATTTTCCTAGGGGAATCTATGAGTTTTATCTCATTATTTGCTATGTTTATAACTATTTTTGGAATAATAATAGTAATCACTGAAAAAAAGAAATTGGACGCTGAAAAATTAGGTTCTAAAAGTAAAAAACTTCAATTTTCCTTTTCTCCAAAAGGAATGTTATTTGCTTTTTTTGGTTCATTAGGACAAGCTTTGGGATTGGTATTAAGTAAATATGGAATGCAAGACTATAACGTATTTGCCGCTACCCAAATTAGAATAATTGCCAGTAGCATTGGGTTTGTAATTTTAATTACATTGATAAAACGATGGCCAAAAGTTAAACAAACCGTTAAAGATTCTATTTCAATTAAATTTATATTAATTGGCTCTATATTTGGCCCTTTTTTAGGAGTTTATACTTCCTTGTTATCCGTAAAATATACAAGTGTAGGAATTGCTTCCACAATTATGGCTATTATTCCAGTACTAATTATACCTCCAGCAATTTTAATTTATAAAGAAAAAGTGACTCTAAAAGAAGTTATTGGAGCTTTTATTGCATTAAGTGGTATTGCGGTATTTTTTATTCAATAATGTTAATATGCTCTTTTATTACTTCCTTCATAAAAATTAATAAAAGCATCATTTACAACACGATTACCTCCTGGCGTTGGATAGTCTCCAGTAAAATACCAATCCCCCAAATGATTAGGGATTGCTTTATGTAAATTTTCAACCGATTGATAAACAACCTCAATATCTGCATTAATTACTGATGTTTTTAACATTTCAGCAATTTTATCTGAGATTTGCTCATTGGTAAATGGGTCGTATATTTTAACAACTGCATTGGTTATTTCAAAATCTTCTAATGTTTGTTGTTGCTTACAATCTTTATAAACTAACTCTACGATATCGTTTTGTTGTGTTTCTTGAAGTAGTGCTAATGCCGCTCTAAATGCAATAAAATCTCCCAATTTAGCCATGTCAATTCCATAACAATCTGG
>JAMOMG010000333.1 GCA_027068695.1 Flavobacteriaceae bacterium | reverse complement strand
CAGGCATCCATAAGCTAGAGCCTCCAAGCCAAGAATTGGTAACCAATTGTGCGTGTGGGCCACCATAAACATATACTAAAACCGGGTATTTTTTTGAAGGATTAAAATTGGCGGGTTTTGTTATTTTAGCGTATAGCTTAGTTCCATCATTAGTTTTTAAAATTACAAAGTTGGTAGTTCCCAATTTGTAATTTTTTAGCGGATTTTCAGCAGAAAAAATAATAGTTGTTTTGCCATTTTTAGTATTTACAATTTCAATATTACGAGGAACATTTATATTACTATACGAGTTAATTAGGTAATTTCCATCAAAGCTAAGTTGTGTTGTGTGCGTACCTTCTTGTTCCGTTATGCGAGTGTATTTGCCTGTTTTTAAATTTACTTCGAATGTATGATTTTCTCTTGGGTCAGTTCCAGTTCCTGTTATAAAAACGTGTTTCCCATTTTTATCAAATCCTAATACACCAGTTACTACCCATTTAAAGCTAGTTACTTTTTTTATTAATTTACCTTCGGTAGTGTATTGATACAAATTCATAAATCCATCACGTTCACTAAACCATAAAAAATTGGTGTTGCTGTTTGGTAAAAACACAGCGTCAAATTCTGGTTCAGTCCACTTTTCGTTTGTTTCTTCAAATAAAGTATTTATTTTTTTCCCTGTTTCAGCGTTGTATCGGTTATACCATACATGGTTTTGAGCTCTGTTTATTTCGGCTACAAGTACGTATTTTTCATCAGGAGTCCACGATAAATTAGTTAAATAATGCTCATCGGAAGTGTCAATATCAAGATAAGTAGTTTTTGATGTTTTTAGATTGAAAATACCAATTTTAGCTTTCTCACTCCCTTGTCCTGCCATTGGGTATTTAATATTATTTAATGAAGCAGGGTAGGTAGTAATATCAACTAATGGATAGTTAGTTACGTTGCTTTCATCTTTTTGGTAGAAAGCTAATAAATTTCCTTTCGGGCTCCAAAAAGTACCTTTTACAATTCCAAATTCACTTCGGTGTATTGCTTGACCAGAAACAATATTTTTATCTTTTATTGAAGTTACAGCTATTTTTGAGTTAGATGCAGTAGCTATAAATAAATTATTCTCTATTGTATAAGCAATTGCTTTTGCTTTTGAATTAAATTCACTGTTTTTGGCAGCTTTATCAAATGCAACCGATATTTCCTTAGTGTTATTTGCATAGTTGTAAACTTCAATAATATTCCCATTTCTAAATGTAAGTGTTGAAACTGAAATTTCAAGTAAGCGAGGAAAATGTTTTAATGTTGGGTAGGTTTTTTGAAGTTGACTTAATGAAATGCTAGAAGTAACTTTATTAGATTTTGCATCGGTTAAAATAAGTTCATTATCCTTTTGAAATGTATAGGTGTTTATGTTATCAACCCAATGTAAATTGTTTAATGTTGATGGGTATAGGCCTTTGTAGTATCCTAATACAGCATCTTCAAGTGTTAATTCTTTTTGTTGAGAAAATCCAGTAAAGAAAATAAACAAAAATAGAAATGATATTATTTTTTTCATAAGTACGTTTTTAAGGTGGTTCATAAAGTTAATAATTAATCGTTTTCTATGGCTCATTATTATCAGTTTGGGTATTAAAGTTTAACCGAGCCATAATAGGAAAATGATCTGAGTATTTGACGTTAAATGTTTTAAAATTATTGATTTCAATTTGGTTATCGGCTAAGATAAAATCAATACGAAAAGGAAAATATTTATAATCAAAAGTTTTTCCAAAACCACTACCAGCAACTTCAAAAGCATCTTTTTTACCTTTTTTTAGTTGATGATATATCCAAGAAAAGGCAGTATTGTTAAAATCTCCACATATAATTGATTTATAACTTGTCTTTTTTTCATGCTGTATTATCAAGCTGGTTTGGTTTGCCTGTTTTTTAAAAGCTTCTTCAACTCTAATTTTAAATTTTTCTGAATTTTTCTGATTAAAATAATCTTCTGTAGGACTAATTTTTAGTGATTCAAGATGAATATTATAGATTCTAACCGTATCTTTATGTATTACTATATCGGCAAAAATTGCATTATTACCGCTATTTGAAAAATTTAATGAACCAGTATCAATTATTTTAAATTTAGAAAAAATGGCATGTCCAAAACGATTATTTTTACTACTTACTTTAATAAATTTGAAAGGATATTCAAACCCTAATTTAACAGTAGGGTTAAATTCTTGAATGCATAAAATATCTGGGTTTTTAGTATTTATAAAACCGTAAATATTTTGATCAATATGCTCTTTTTCAATCCAATTATAAAGGTTAAACATTCTAACATTATAACTCATTACTTTAACATCACTACTTAGTAAAACTTTTTTTTCTTTAAATCTATATAAATTGTTAATATGCTGAAATCCAATTAATAAAATAATTGTTGAAATTAAAAACTGACGTTTTAATTTTAAAACCCAATAACATACAAATAGAAGATTTACAATAATTAATATAGGTACTGAAAGTCCGATAAATGAAATTAATGAAATGGTATTTGGAGAAATATAATAGCTTAAAAATGAAATTAACAAGATAACCGCAACTAATGAGTTAATTGTAGCTATTAGTTTATCTATGAGTGCTAGTTTTTTCATAAATTACTTCTTGCCAGCCCTAAATAAAAAATCTTTTTCTTCTTTTGTTAAACTTTCGTAGCCAGATTTACTTATTTTGTCTAATATATCGTCTATTTTACGTTGTTTACTTTTAGAAACTACATTTGTTGAAGTTCTCTTTTTTGTTTTGTAAACAGCTTTGAAAGGCGATTTATTTTTTGGCTTTAACAAGTTAGTAAAATAATTTAAAAGTTGCTCAAACCAACTTCCTATATCATTTCCTTTGCTGAGTTGTTTTGCATAAATGTAACCGAAAATAGCACCACTTAAATGCGCAATGGCAGATCCTTTATCAGGATTTGCTATTTGTAAAATACTTAGCACTACCCAAATAGCAGCTAATACCCATAATTCTACACTTCCAATAAAACGTAATTGAAGTGAGTATCTAGGTATTTTAGTGGCAATAGCAATAAAAATGGTTGTTACTGCTGCCGAAGCTCCAGCTAAAGGAAGTGCAACAGTTTTAGCTATGAAGTAATAATATGCTAAAAATACAATTCCTCCAAAAATCCCACCTAAAAGATAAAAATTTAGAAATTGTTTTTTAGTATAAAAGTCTAAAAATAAATTGCCAATATAGTATAAAACGAGTAGGTTTGATAAAATGTGAAACAAATTTTGATGTATGAAAGCATAAGATACTAGGGTCCATGGCTTCACCAAAAAACTATCTAAATTTGAAGGTAACGCAAACCATCCAATGATGTATTTATTTAGTAATACAGTTATTAAAAATAAAAATACGTTGATGTAAATTATTTTTTCAACAATGTTTGCTTTGTGATAGGCCTGCTTTATGTCATTAAATATACTCAAAACTAATTCCAGCGTTTAAATTGATTTTGTTTCCAATACCAAACAATAATAAAACCAATTAGCGCACCACCAATGTGTGCCCAATGAGCAACATTTGGTCCGCTGCCAATAGAATAACCAGTTAAACCAAAGAATAAATCTCCTAAAATTATTAATGGAATAAAATATTTTGCAGCAATAGGGACAGGGAAAAATATCAATGCCAGTTTTGCATTAGGAAATGCAAATCCGAAAGCAACTAAAACACCGTAAATAGCACCAGATGCTCCTACCGCAGATGAATGATAGGTGCCATATATGGTGGCTAGACTTTCTTCAGAGATACGATCTAAAATTTGAGGATTATAACTTCCGGTAGTTAAAATGTTTTGAATTTCAGAAGATGATAACCCAATATTAACCAATTGGTCATAAACAGAATTAAACTGTAAATAATTTACCAATGTGTAAATTGCTGCAGCACCTAAACCTGCTGAAAAATAGAAAAACAAAAACTTGTTTCGTCCCCACATTTGCTCTAAAGGAGTACCAAAAGCCCACAAAGCATACATATTGAAAAGAATATGCGTAAATCCTCCATGCATAAACATATGTGTTATAATTTGCCATACACCAAAGTTTGAATTCATTGGAAAATGCAATGCAAATAAGTTTTGTAAGCCTAGGCTAGGCATAAGCTGCGGAGCAATAAAAAATATTACATTAATAATTATTAAATGTTTAACAGCTTCAGTAATTCTTCCCATAATCTATAATAGTACAATGTTTTAATTATTAAATATTTTATCTATTTCTTCAATATTAATAGTTATAAATGTTGTTTTTCCAAAGGGTGATAAATCAGGTTGTTTGCATATAAAAAGTTTATTTACAATTTCTTCCTGTTCTTTTAAATTTAATACAGTACCCGTTTTAATAGCTAAACTTTTCGCTAAACTTTTTGCCATAATATCTAGCTGACTAAAGCTAGCATTGGGGATGTCATTTTTTATATCTTCTAACAATTGTTCAATAATAGTTGTAATTTGGCTTTCAATAATACCAGTAGGGATACCATTTATAACAATAGAATCACCTGAAATTTTATCGAATTTAAAACCAATATTTTCTAAATCTTCTTTAATTTCTTTTATTAGTTCAATGTCATTTTTATTAAAAGAAATTTCTAAAGGAAATAATAATTGTTGACTTGTAGCTTCTTTAACAGTAATATTTTCCAAAAATTCTTCATACAAAATACGCTGATGTGCTAAATTTTGATTGATATATACAATTCCAGATTTTATACTACTCACAATATACTTTTTATGAATCTGATATGTTTTATTTGTTTTTGTTTCTTCGGAGAATAACGATGCATTTACAGTTTCAGATTCTACTTCAACATTGTGAATATTTGTATCTGTATACAAACTTTCCCATTGGTTATTTTTGGTTTGTTTTGAATGAAAATGAAGAGATTTTGATTCTTCATTTTTAAAAGGGTTAAAATCTGAGTTAACAGTTATTTTTGGTGAATTAGACTTTTTATCTTTGAAGTTATAAGGGGTGTCTAACGAGGCACTTCTTTCAAAATCAAGAACAGGGCCAACGTTGTATTGTCCTAAACTATGTTTTATTGTTGAATGTAAAATGGCATATAATGTTTTTTCATCACTAAATTTAATTTCTGTTTTTGTAGGATGAATATTAATGTCAATACTTTTAGGAGGTACCGTTAAGTATAAAAAATAAGATGGATGATATCCGCTTGAGAGTAGGCTTTCAAAAGCACTTGTAACTGCATGATTTAAATAGGCATTTTTAATGAAACGATTGTTTACAAAAAAGAATTGTTCCCCTCTTTTTTTCTTAGCAAATTCAGGTTTGGCAACAAAGCCGTTAATTTCAATAATATCGGTTACTTCATTTATTGGGACTAGTTTTTCATTGGTTTTTTTACCAAAAACAGCAACAATACGTTGGCGTAAATTACTTGAGCTTAAATGGTAAATTTCATTTTCATTATGATAAAGTGAAAAGGAAATAGCTGGATGCGCTAAAACAACTCGTTGAAATTCATTGATAATATGGCGAGTTTCTATGGTGTTCGATTTTAAGAAATTTCTTCGGGCAGGAATATTGTAAAATAAATGTTTTACAGCTATTGAAGTTCCTTTTGGTGTTGAAATATTTTCTTGAAAAATAATGTTGCTTCCTTCAATTTTAATATAAGTTCCAAGTTCTTGATTTTCTTGTTTAGATTTTAAATCGACATGGGCTATAGCAGCAATAGAAGCCAATGCTTCTCCTCTAAATCCTTTGGTATGAATATTAAATAAATCTTCTGCTTTTTTTATTTTAGAAGTCGCATGACGTTCAAAACTAAGTCTGGCATCAGTTCTACTCATTCCTTTACCGTTATCAACTACTTGGATAAGCGTTTTGCCTGCCTCATTAATTATAAGTTTAATAACAGTTGCTTCAGCATCTATAGCATTTTCTAGTAATTCCTTTACTACAGAAGCTGGTCTCTGTACAACTTCACCTGCTGCAATTTGATTTGCAACATGGTCGGGTAGTAGTTGAATAATATCAGGCATTAGAATAAGGTATGTAAGTCAAGAATATACGCAGCAATACCGACCAAAATAGCTATTATAATTGCCAACCTTAAGTTTGTAGATTTATCAGTGGCACTTCTTTTACTTTTTACCCAATCATTTTTTAAATTGTTTTTTGTGAGCGTAATTTTAGAACTTTGGTTCGTTTTATCCTTCTTTCCATGATATTTTTCTTCTAAATTTCGCAAACGTTCTTTTCTCTCGTTGTAGAAACGAGGTTTATAATCAAATACATAATGAGCGCGAGGCTTAAATAATTTGCCGAACATAAACTTAAATTAATCAGTAAAAGCCAAAAATACAGAATTATAAAGTGGTGGTCAAGTTTTATGAATAAGAAGTCTGTTAAAACTCTCTTAAAGCGGCCATTTTAATAGCTGCAATTGCACATTCAACTCCTTTATTACCTAGTTTCCCTCCAGAACGATCAATAGATTGCTGTCTTGTATTATCAGTTAAAACACAGAAAATAACAGGGATGTCATATTTAACATTTAAATCTTTGATGCCTTGTGTAACAGCATCACACACAAAATCAAAATGCTTCGTTTCTCCTTGAATAACATTACCAATGGCTATGATAGCATTTAATTTTTGAGTTTCTATCATCTTTTTGCATCCAAAAATAAGCTCAAAACTTCCAGGAACATCCCAACGTAAGATATTTTCTTTAGACGCACCATTTTCTAAAAAAGCTTGTTCAGCACCTAAAAATAAGTTTTCAGTAATATCTGGATTCCATTCAGAAACAACAATCCCAAACCGAAAATTTTTCGCATTTGGGATGGTGTCTTTATCGTAATAAGATAAATTAGTTGTAGCCATTACATCTTATTTTTTTGATGCATAGGTTGCTTTACTAATATAAATATCAATATTTTTAGCCTCATCAGAGGTAGGATAATCTGATTTAATTCTATTAAATAGTTCTAGAGCCTTAGAATATTTTTCTAAATCCATAGCGGTATTTCCTGCTTTAAAAAGGAAAAGAGGTGTAGAAAAATTATTATCTCTTAAATTAGCTGCTTTTAGATAGTAATCTAACGCTTCTTCAGGTTGGTTTATATCTGAAAAGGCATCACCAATAGCACCTTTAGCAATTGGAGCTAATAATTCATCTTCTGAAGAATATTTTTCTAAATAGTCTATGGCTTGTTTATAATTTTTTAGCTTTAAATAAGAAATACCAGCATAATAGTTTGCTATGTTACCGGCTTTAGTTCCTTTATATTCGCTCGCAATGTCAATAAAACCATATTTTCCATCAGCGCCATTTAATCCCAAATTTAATAAAGAATCTACAGCAACTGAACTTTTATTTGCTTCATCAAAGTAAACTTTTGGAAAAGCCAATTCGTTTGCAGCTTCTTTTTCTTTCGGAGCTTTTATATATTTTTGGTAAGGTAAATAGCTTAAAATTAACACTACTATTAGACCCAAAACAATAAAAATTGTTTTTTGATTTTTTATAACCCACTTTTCTGATCTTGAAGCAGTTTCATCTAGCGTATTAAATACTTCAGCTGTTGTTGATTTATCTTCAACAGAAGCATGTTTCTTTTTTGCTTTACTTCCAGTCTTTTTATATGTTGCCATTTAATGTAAAATTTGTAGGCGCAAAAATAGCCATTTTAATTGGAAAGTAAAAATGCAATTATATCAAAATTTTCATTTATTTTCAATAATTTTAAAAATTCAAAAATAATAGATGTATTTACAAAAAATAACATTGGTAAATTTTAAAAATTTCGAAACTCAAACATTTGATTTTCAAGAGAAGATAAATTGTTTTGTGGGAAATAATGGTGTAGGTAAAACCAATGTCTTAGATGCTATTTATTATTTATCTTTCGCTAAAAGTTATTTCAATCCGGTAGCCACACAAAATATTAGGCATTCTGAAGATTTTTTTATGATTGAAGGAGAATACATGATAAACGACAAAATTGACACTGTAATTTGTAGCTTGAAACGTGGCAATAAAAAAATAGTTAAACGAAATGGCAAAATTTATGAAAAATTTTCTGATCATATTGGATATTTACCTTTGGTTATAATTTCACCAGCAGATAGAGATTTAATTACGGATGGAAGTGATACCCGGCGGAAATTTATGGATAGTGTTATTTCACAATCAGATAATAAATATTTACAAACACTCATAAAGTATAATAAAGTATTAGCACAGCGTAATTCCTTATTAAAATATTTTGCAGTTAATAGAACTTTTGATGCGTTAAATTTAAAAGTTTATGATGAGCAATTGGCTAGCTACGGAAACATGATTTACGAAAAAAGAAGTGCCTTTTTAAATGAGTTTATACCCATTTTTAAAAATAGGTACGGTGTAATTTCTAATAGCTTAGAAAGTGTTGATTTAATTTATAAAACACAACTGAATGAAGGGGATTTTTTAGAATTGCTGGCTCAAAGTGTTGATAGAGATAGAGTCTTGCAATTTACAAGTACAGGAATTCATAAAGATGATTTAACTTTTGAAATCGATGGACATCCTATTAAAAAATTTGGATCTCAAGGGCAGCAAAAGTCTTATTTAATAGCGCTAAAATTAGCACAGTTTGATTTTATTAAGGCTCAATCTAAAGTAAAACCAATTTTGTTGTTAGATGATATTTTTGATAAACTGGATGATTTGAGAGTAGCTCAAATAATAAATTTGGTGAATAAAGATGAATTTGGACAGTTATTTATAAGTGATACGCATAAAGAACGTACAGAAGCTGCTGTAAAAGTAACAAAACAACCATATAAAATATTTCAATTGTAATGGCAAAACGTCAAAATGAATTTCATTCAATAAAAGATTTAATGAAGGATGTTATTAAAGAAAATAAGTTAACTAAAGGTATGCTTCAACTTTCAGTTAAGGAAGCTTGGATAAAATTGATGGGTAATGGTGTTGCTTCATACACGAATAATATAGAGCTGCATGGTAAAACATTGATTGTAAATTTAAAATCTTCAGTTTTAAGAGAGGAGTTAAGTTATGGCAAAGAAAAAATAATTAGCATGATGAATGATGAATTAGGAGGTGATTTAATTTCTAAACTTATTTTAAGCTAATAAAAAAAATCGTTGCAAATACAACGATTTTTTACTTTTATAAAGATATTAATTTCTAGAATTGTTCTCTTCCTGAAAAATGAAATGCACTTTCAATTGCAGCATTCTCATCACTATCTGAACCGTGAACTGCGTTTTCACCCATAGAAGCGGCATATAATTTACGAATAGTTCCTTCAGCTGCATCAGCAGGATTTGTTGCTCCAATTAGAGCTCTAAAATCTTCAACTGCATTTTCTTTTTCTAATACAGCAGCTATAATTGGACCACGAGTCATATATTCAACTAATTCACCAAAGAAAGGGCGTTCATTATGAACGGCATAAAATTCTTCAGCATCAGCCAATGTCATTTGCGTCATTTTCATCGCTACAATTCTAAAACCTGCTGCATTTATTTTTTCTAATATTGCTCCAATATATCCCTTTTCAATTGAATCAGGTTTAAGCATTGTAAATGTTCTGTTTGTTGCCATTATTTTTATAATTAATTTTTTAAAATCGGGGCAAATATACTATTTTAAACTAAAAGTTGTATTTACAATTTGTAATTTTGAGTTAAGGTTTCGTGAAGTTTGTTGTTTTCACCTCTAATTTCCATAATTATGGTGTTGGTTTTTAAGTTAAATTTTAAAATACCAAAATTCTTCTCTGATACTACATTACCAACTCTATATTTATTTAACTCACCACTATAATTTGTGTATGAATGTGTTAAGCCACTAGATGTAAAATCTATTAAAGGGTAGTTTAAACCTTCAATATCTTTTTTAGAGAATTCGGCAATATGCCTATCTCCAGAGATAATAATTACATTTTTTGAGTTGGTTTCTTTAATAAGGCTCTCTAGTTTAGCTACTTCGTGGGGCATATTTCCCCAACTTTCAAAACCGTGTTGTGAAGATAGAAATTGGATACTGCTAACAATTAAGGTATATGAGGCTTTGGAGTTTTCTAATTGGTCTTTAAGCCAATTCCATTGTGTTTCTCCCAACATAGTTCCTTCTCCATATTTATTTGGCTTGTATCTTTTTTTTGTTTCGGTGTCTGGAGTTAGGGTACTTCTAAAATAACGAGTATCTAATAAAATAACTTTTATAGTTTTATTTATTACAGTAAAATCTTTGGAAAAATAAACACCTTCTTGTTTCCTTCTTTCATCATTTTTAGGAATATTAAAAAAGTCTAAAAATAATTGTTGTGAAGCTGCTTTTTGAGGATATTCGGCACCACCATCATTCATTCCATAATCGTGATCGTCCCAAGTAGCCAAAACATCAATGTTTTTACTGAAATTTAAGTAATCACTATTGTTTTTTTGAAGTGAATAATTCCGTTTTAAATAGTTCATGTTTTCAGTATCAGCATAAATAACATCACCACCCCAAATCCAAACATCAGGATTGTTTTTTAAAATTTCTTTCCATAAAGTATTTGGTAAATTTTGATTGTTACAAGAACCAAAGGCAATTATAAAATTGGTTTTAGTAATTTTTGAATCTGTAATTTGTTTTTGTTTTTCTTCAGTTTTACAAGAAATTAGCGTTGCAAATAGGAATATAAATAATTTAAAATAATTCATTTTTTAAATTTTAATAATGATTTAACAAGTATACAAAGATTCATAAAATAAAATCTGGTATTAAATTGTATATTTGCAAACTTATGAATATAGATGATATAAAGGAGATAAAAGAACTACTTTCTACACCCAAAAAAGTGGTTATTGTTCCACATAAAAATCCTGATGGAGATGCTGTTGGAGCTAGTTTAGCGGTATACCTTTATTTGTTGAAAAAAGGACACCAAGCAACAGTTGTTAGCCCAAATGATTATCCTAATTTTTTGAAGTGGTTGCCTAACTCTAAAGATATATATAAATTTGATATGCAAAATAGGCAGTCAAAAAGGGCTATTGATGAGGCTTCAATAATTTTTTTATTAGACTTTAATGCACTGCATAGAGTTGGTAGTGATATGCAAAATTATTTAGAACAGTTTGTAGGTGATTTTATAATGATAGATCATCATCAGCAACCAGATGATATTGCTAAGTATTTGTATTCAGATACTTCGATTTGTTCAACTTGTCAAATGGTATATCATTTTTTAGAAAAACTAGATGATTTAGAGCAAATAGGTTCTGATATTTCAACGTGTTTATACACGGGTATTATGACAGATACGGGTTCGTTTAGATTTCCATCAACAACAAGTACTACTCACAGAATTATTGCAAGTTTGATTGATAAAGGTGCTAATAATGCTAAAATTCACAACAATGTATACGATACCAATTCGTATGGAAGATTACAACTTTTAGGAAGAGCTTTAAGTAATTTAGTGGTTATTGATAAACTTAAAACAGCGTATATTACGTTAACACAACAAGACTTAGACGAATTTAATTATCAAAAAGGGGATACCGAGGGTGTTGTAAATTATGCACTTTCACTTAAAGATATTATTTTTGCAGTTATTTTTATTGAAGATATAGACCAAAAAATTATTAAAATTTCATTGCGGTCAAAAGGTAAATTCTCTGTTAATAAATTTGCAAGAGAACATTTTGATGGAGGAGGACACGATAATGCAGCAGGTGGTAAATCACGTATTTCTTTAGATGCAACAGTTTCAAAATTTTTGAATGTACTGCCTAATTATAAAAAAGAATTATTAAGCTCTTATGAAGAATAAAGTTGTTATTTATATTCTTGTTTTTACCTTATTTTCTTGTGCGAATTCAATTCCCAGAAAACCAATAGTAAGAAAAACTACTTCACTTATGAAGGAGTCGGTTTCATTCAATAAATCTTTGAATAAACTTGAAGAAGATAAGTTTAAAGAAATAATTAAAAATGATTCATTAAATATTTACCATGCCTCGCCAAGTGGATTCTGGTATAAGTTTAACAATCAAAATTCATCAGGTTATCTACCTCAGAGAGGAGATAATTTGATTTTTACTTATGAAGTTTATGACATAGATAACAATATTATTTACACTAAAGGTGAAATAGGAAAGCAAACATATGTTGTAGATAAACAAGAAATAATTGAAGGACTAAGAAATGGGTTGAAATTGATGGGAGAGGGTGATAATGTAACTTTTTTATTTCCATCTCATAAAGTTTTTGGATATTTGGGAGATCAAAAAAAAATAGGCGTGAACCAGCCTTTAATATATAAAGTTCAATTAAATAAAATAAATAAACAAAATGAAAGTAATTAAATTATTAGTAGTTATTACGCTAGTTTCAACAATTTTATCGTGTAATAATCAGGGAGTTACAAAAAAGTCGTTAAAAAACGATGTTGATACGGTAAGTTATGCCTTAGGAATGGATATAGCTAAAAAGTTAAAAGTAAATTTCTCAGAGGTAGATAAAGATTTATTTATGCAAGGAGTTATAAGTGGTATTGATTCTACAGATATTTTACTAGACCCAGAGAAAGTAAATGTAATTATAAGATCATTCTTTCAAAAAAGGCAAGCTGTAGTTAGAAAAAAACAACAGGAAGAGGCACTAGAAAAAGTGGAAGCTGAGTTTGGTGATGCTAAAAAAGAGGGTGAAAAGTTTTTAGAAGAAAATAAAACAAAAAAAGGAGTTAAGGTAACAGAAAGTGGTTTGCAATATATTGTTTTAAAAGAAGGAAAAGGAGATAAACCTAGTGCAACTTCAAGTGTGAAAGTACACTACAAAGGAATGCTTGTTGATGGAACTGTGTTTGACAGTTCGTTAGATAAAGGAATGCCTTCTACATTTGCGGTGAATAGAGTAATTAAAGGGTGGACAGAAGGACTTCAATTAATGAGTGTTGGTTCTAAATATAAATTCTTTATTCCTCAGGAATTAGCTTATGGTGCTTTTCCGCGAAAAGGAGGTAAAATTCCACCTTTTGCTCCGTTAGTTTTTGAAGTAGAATTATTGGAAATTGTAAAATAAATGAAAATAGTTAAAACTTTTTTATCAATTCTTTTGTTGCTTGTTGTTTCTTGTAAACCAACTAAATATGCTGATTTAGCTGATGGTTTGTATGCTAATATGGAAACAAACAGAGGTGATATTTTATTAAAACTAGAATTTGAAAAAACACCAATTACAGTTGCTAATTTTGTTTCATTAGCCGAAGGTGATAACGAGCAATTGCCAGATTCATTAAAAGGGAAACCGTATTATAATGGTACTACTTTTCATAGAGTTATAAAGGATTTTATGATTCAAGGAGGTGATCCAACAGGTACCGGCGAAGGAGATCCAGGTTATAAATTTAGTGACGAGTTTCCTAAAAATAATAAAGGTGAGTTGTTATTAAAACACGATAAACCAGGTGTTTTATCGATGGCTAATTCTGGTTCAAATACAAACGGAAGTCAGTTTTTTATTACGCACAAAGCAACTCCTTGGTTAGATGGTAAGCATACTGTTTTTGGCAATGTTATCGAAGGACAAGGCGTAGTGGATTCAATAGTTCAAAATGATACTATAGAAAATATAGAGATTATTAAAATTGGAAAAGCTGCAAGAAAGTTTAAAGCAGCTAAAGAATTTTCTAAATTCTTTGAAAATTATGTTGCTGAGAAAAAGAAAAGAGAAGAGAAAATTAAGATTGCGCAAGAAAATTTAGTTGCAAAAATTAATGAAAATACGGGAAAATTTATCGAGTTACCTTCAGGTTTAAAATATGTTATTACTGAAACTAAAAATGGAGAAAAGCCTAAAATAGGTGTTGATGTAAAAGTAAATTATGCAGGTTATTTTACAGACGGTAGATTGTTTGATACAAGTTATAAGGAAATAGCAAAGATGTATCAAGTATATGACCATATTCGAGATGATAAAGGAGGTTACGCTCCGTTTACAACAGTTTATAACTCTGAAGCTAGATTGATTCCCGGATTTAGAGAAGGATTGCTAAAAATGAAAATTGGAGATAAGGCAATGTTATTTATCCCCTCACATTTGGCATATGGAACGCAAGGAGCAGGAGATGTTATACCTCCCAATACCGATTTGGTTTTTGAAATAGAATTAGTAAAGGTAGTTTCCAACAAACAATAATTAAATATAAATTAGTGCTTATGTTAGAAACACTTTTGAATAAAGACATAGAGTTACTAATCTATTTAAATAATTTAGGTACAGTACAATGGGATGGGTTTTGGCTATTTGTTACAAATAAATTTAGCGCCATTCCATTGTATTTATTGTTACTTTACCTTGGGTTTAAGCAGTACGGTATCAAAAAAATATTGATAGCAGTACTTTTTATTGTTTTGCTAATTACTTTTTCTGACCAAACTAGTAATTTATTTAAATATGGTTTCAAACGGTTACGTCCGTGTCACAATGAAAATATTTCTAATTTAATTCGAATTGTTGGAAATCGTTGTGGAGGTTTGTATTCATTTTTCTCTGGCCATGCAATAAATTCAATGGCAATTGCTGTATTTTTTGGACTTCTGTTAAAAAATAAATACAACTATTTATTTCCTTTATTAGTTTTATGGGCATTACTAGTTGCTTACAGCAGAATTTACGTTGGTGTACATTTTCCGTTAGATGTTTTTACAGGAATGCTTTTCGGTCTTTTATACGGAATTATATTCTACAAACTCTTTAATTTATTTTCAAAAAAGTTTATGAAGTAACTTTATAAATTTCTTTGTTTAACGGATTTAGAAATATTAAAAAGAAAATAACACCAAAAGCCAGTTCATATAATTCCCATTTTCTATCAGAATTCACAAAAAATATCAATCCGGTTGAAATTAAAAAAGCAATAGTGTGATGCCATTTTACAACAGGTATTGCAAATAAATTCACAAGCTTTTTAATAGATTTAAATTTTCTATAAAGTACAGGGAGAATTAAAATATAGATTATTAAAATAAGGGTTAATAACTGGCTAAATATAATTTTATTTATTTTCTTACCTTCAACAACCATATTGTGTAAATTAGTTTCACCTTGAGCGTTGTTTTCTATAAAATATTCTGATGATTGAATGTTAAAAATACGTTGCCCCCAAGAAATTTCTTCACCTGCACCAAACAAAAATACAATGGCCATTGTTAGCACACCTATTTTCCAATAAAAATTTTTATGCTTAAAAAGTTTAATAAACCTATAGAATAATAATAGACTTGAAAAAAAAATGAATATAAATTGACTATTTTCTATAAAACCATCTTCTTTACTATAAACAGTATCAAAATATGTAATATTTGTTGAAGCATAATAAATACCAATTGCAAATGCAATACTTAAAAATGCATAACCAAGGTAGTCTGTTTTTGTGAGTGTTCTTAAATTCATAAGTCAAAAGTACTATTTTTTTGAGATTAAATAAAACTGTCTAATTAATCGATCTTTCTTTTTGTTACCTACATTCATATTGTATGTATCAATAAATTTAGCGTTGTAACCATTTTTTAATTGTGATAGAATGAGTTCAAGATCCTTATTCATTAAAAGTAATCCAAATTGATTTTCAATAGGAATTTTTAATTCTTTATTTTTATAAATATTTTTTAAAATACCGTTGTAATCCCACAGTAACTCTGGTGTAATTTCGCCTATTGTATATGTTTTAATGTTGTTGATTTTTTCAAGTTGATGAAGTTTATTAATGGAATTAAAAGCTTCATTTTTATTAAAACTTTTTGAAATAGGTAATCCAAAGGTAAAAATAGCAACCATAAATAAAATGGTTAAATAAAAAACTGGTTGTATCTTTTTTTGAAATAAATTTTTAATAATTAGAAGTCCTATTAAAAATGTAGATATGGAAGTTAGTATATAACTTGTATAGTGTTGTTGAATTCCTTCATTAAGGAAAAAATAAAGTACAAATGGTAAAATTAAGCCTAATAATGCTATGAGTAAAAAATTAAAATAAACTGGATAAATTTCAATTTTACGTTTTAGTTTAGAAAAATTAGCAATTAAATATTGTATATAAAAGCCTGTGTTTAAAGCTAATGGAATTAATACAGGAACTAAATAACGAGGTTTTTTTTCTGGAATTAATGAAAGTAAAATTACTGCAATAATGGTCCACCAAAATGTGAATTTATAAACCCTTTTGTTTTCTGCTCGCTTAATTAAATAAGGATATAATAAACTTATAAAAGCTGGAATTGCCCATAAACCAGATTGAATAAAAAAGCTCCAGTAATAATAAAAAGGTTTTACATTGTAATTACTCCAATTTGCTGTTTCTCTAGTGGTAATTTCTAAAAATGCTTTAGGATCAGCTAGACGAACATATGCAAACCACCAACCGCCAATAATTAGAAATAAAATTACAAAGCTAATTAATGGAAGAATTTTAGTAGATAATCTTTTAAATTTATAGGTTATACCATATGAGATTAAAAAAGGTAAAAAAATGGCATAAAATGAAACAGGTCCTTTGCTCATAAATGATAAACCAATAAAAATAGCAGCCAAGAAAGCCTTATTCCAATAATTTTTTTCATTTTCAAAAAATTGAAATATATAATATACACCAGCCAACATAAACCCATGTGTAAAAATATCCCAAGGGGCTTCATTTATAATGGCAATAATATAAAATGAAGTAACTAAAATAAAACCGTTTTGAAGACTTTGCTTTTTTGGAAGAGTTAGTTTTAAGGATAAAAGATACATAAAAATACCTGAAAATAAAACCATAAATACTGCAGGTAACCGTAACGCAAAAAGGTTGTTCATTCCAAAAATCAACCCTGAAATCGCTGTTAGCCAAGTTGGTAACGGAGGTTTTTGGTAACGAGCTTCACCATTCATTGTGGTTAAAATCCAGTGATTATCATGTGCCATTTCTCGTGCAGTGATAAAATTACGAGCTTCCATAATGGTTACATTTGGAACGTCTAAATGCACTAATAGCATTAACAAAACAACAATCGATAAAGATGCTATTGGATATTTTTCAATGGTTTTTATCATTTATAAATGAACTATAATTAAAATTTCAGTTATTTATTTTTAAAGATATAAATACCTTTTTTGTAGTTAGAGTCTATTTTTTTTAACAAACTCATTTCTTGATTGCCAATATTTTTAACTTTTTTAGTTGGAATAATTATTAAAAAAGAATTATCTGTATTAAGAACTTCTTTCAATTTTGTATTATTCTCAATAGTCTTCATTTTTCCGTTAGTATAAAACTGCCCAGAATAACTTTTCTTTTGCCAATGATAAATAGGTAGTTTGTTACTGGCTGTATTTTCAATTAAATATTTATCAGTATTTATATAGAATTCTTTTTTATTGCTAATTGTTAATCCAATATAGAAAAATAAAGCAAGGAATGGGAAAATTAAACTACCAATAATAATTTTTTTTCTGTGTAAAATAGTTCCCCACCAATGTGTTATTAGCAAGGCAATAGGTACCATTACAGGTAAAATATAAGGGTGAATTAAACTTTTCGAAACTGTAAAAAACAGTGGAGTCCATAAAAGCCAAAATAGTAAAAATGTAACCCATTTATTTTTAAATAAACCAGCTTTATTTTTCCAAAGTTTAATAGCCAATAATTGAATCCAAGGAAGTGCAAATAATACTAAAAATATCCAAATCATTCCAAGTGGTTGAGATTTAGGAAATCCATATTTATCACCTTTCCAACTTGAGTCTAAAAAACGTTTAAAGTGTTCTCCAACAATAAAATAATCTATAAAACCGGGTGTTTTTTGTTCAGCCAAATAATACCAAGGAATTGCAACAATTGCAGTTATTAGTATCCCCAAAATCCAAGGGAAGAATTTCCATACGTTTTTAAATTCTTTAAAAACAATAAGCCAAATAAAAATAGGAGGCCCTGTTAAAATAATAATAATAGGGCCTTTTGCAAGCAAACCTAAACCTATACCTACAAAAAATAAATATTTCCAAATTTTTTGTTTGTTATTGTTGATTCCTTCCCAAAAAGAAATCATAACTAAAGTAACACAAAAAGCTAAGGCAGTATCAGTTGAAACAACACCTGCATGAATCAAGAACTCAGGGATTGTTAAAAGTATTACTCCTGGAATAAAGAAATCTAATCCTTTTCGGGTGGCGTATTTACCTACAAGAAGCACTATTAAAATACTCAAAAGTAGGTAAGGTAATCTAGCCGCAAACTCGTTTATACCAAATAGTTCAAAGCTCATTGCAGACAACCAAGTAGATAGTGGAGGTTTAGCCCAAAAAGGAACTCCATAATCTATTTGTGGCGTAATCCAATTGTTTGTTTCTGCCATAATTCGGGCAATATTGGCGTAACGAGCTTCTGTTTTATCCATTAAAGGAATAGCATAATTTAAGAAAGCTCTAAATAGAATAAGCCCAATAACTATAATAAAATAGGGTGATATTTTTTTTTGAAACAATTTCATTCGTATTTTAGCTTTTACCTTATTTGTAATGATTACGTATGTGGTATAAATCTATCCAAAGTTTAAAAAAATATGTCATTTTAACTTTAGAATCATCGTAATCTATCCAAGATTTTAAGGGTACTTCTCTACATATTTTATTCATTTTTTCTTGACCATAAATTTTAATAATTCTATGAAAAAGCTCCACATCAAATAGCCATTTCGAAATAAATTTTTCATTGAAAATACTTTTAGAAAGTTTACTGTCAAATATTTTACAGCCACATTGTGTATCGTAAACTCCTAATTTTAATTGTTTTGAAATAAAAGTTGCAATAACTCTTCCTATTAAAAAACGAGATGTTTTCCGCTGTATATTTGTATCAATTTTTTTTATTCTAGATCCAAATGCAAATATCACTTCATCAATAACTAATTTACTAATTTCGTAACATTCCTCTAAAGTGGTAGCTAAATCAGCATCTAAATAAGCAATTTTAGTAAATTTCAGGTTTTTATTACAGTATGTTATTCCTGTTCTTACAGCTTCAGCCTTCCCTACATTTTTTGGTGTAGAAATGGCTACAACATTGTTAGGGTAAGCAATTTTTATAGTATTTAGTACTTCTAAAGTATTGTCACTTGAGCCATCATTCACAAAGCACAATAATACATTTTTTTGTATTCCAAGAAAATTAAGCATCCGCTTTTTGTCTAACCTTTTTTCTTCGTTATAACATGGTATAACAATACAAAGCTCAAATTGTTTAATCATTCTTGGTTTTTTAAAATGTGTTTATTTTTTCAACTTTTACAAATGTATGGATAATTAGGAAAGTACAATAATCACTTAATTATTATTGTTTCCTTAAAATGAAAATGTTCCGTATATAAATAATAGACCCCATTAAATGTCCAACTAAAAGAACAGGGTCTTCTCTAAAGATAGCATAAATTAAGATCATAATTGAACCAATTAAGCTTAATAACCAGAACCCAAAAGGCAAAGACGATTCTTTATTTTTTTCAGAATATAACCATTGATATACAAATCGAAGCGTGAAAATAATTTGCGCGACGCTTCCCCAAATTAGTAACCAGAAAGGAATAGCTTCATTTTTTAGCAGTTTATTTAAATCGTAGATATTATTATTAAAAGAATAAATAACTATTAATAAAGGGAAAATCCATAAAAACCATCGTAAAAGCTTGGGAGCTTTTTGCCATTCTCCCTGCAACTGTAAGTTTCTAATGTATATAAAATAGGTAAGAGTTTGTCCTAACATAATGGCAAAATCATCACGTAAATAACCATAAACAAATAGTAAGAAAGAAGCAAATAAGCTTAATTTCCAAAAGATAGAAGGCGTTAATACTTTTTTATTTTTTTCTGATAAGATCCATTGTAAAATTAACCTTCCTGAAAATAAAAGTTGTGCTAAAAAGCCTATGCTATAAATAATCCAACTACTCATTAATTCTTTTTAGCAATTTCGTAATTGATATATTTTTTCTTCATCCATAAATAGGCAAAACAATCAATGAGTGGGCCTATAAGCCTATTCCATAAACCGTATTTTGCTTCACCAGCAATTCTAGGGAAATGTTGTACAGGTATTTGTTTAATTTTTCCATTTTGTAATAAAATCATAGCTGGTAAAAAACGATGTAATCCTTTAAACATAGGTATTTTTTTTGCATACTCAGTTTTAATTACTTTTAAAGGGCAGCCAGTATCATCCATTCCATCATGTGTAAAAGCCCGCCTAACTCCATTAGCGATAGTTGAGGACATATTTTTCACAAAAGTATCTTTTCTGTTTGCTCTTACTCCTGTAACTAAATCATATTCTTCAATTTGAGCAAGTAACAAGTTAAAATCTTCAGGAGCGGTTTGTAAATCAGAATCTATATAACCAACCAATGCTGTATCTGTGTTATTAAATCCAGCAGTTATCGCA
Source organism: Flavobacteriaceae bacterium (assembly GCA_027068695.1). The sequence goes on along the minus strand of JAMOMG010000333.1, from coordinate 2,314 downwards.
GCACTTAATCCACAGTTTTGCTTGAACTGAATAAAAGTAAAATCAGGATTGTTAGTGCAAATTTCTTCAATTAATTGTTGGCTTTTGTCTTTACTACCATCATTTACAAAAAGAATTTTTGTTTTTTTAGTAGCAATTTTTATATAGTTGGTTAGTTCTTCTTCAACTCGTTGTAAATTATCTTCTTCGTTGTACACTGGAACTATAATAGTAAATTCGTAATTCATTATTTTTTTGAAAGTTTTAGGATTTCTTGAGCAGCTTTAAAAGGTGTTGTTTTAAGGTTTTTTATATCCTCTTTATATTTTTTTAAACTTTCCTTTACCTCTTTCTTATTATAAAAATTAGTAATTAGCTGATAATTAATAGTTTCTAGAAACCAATAGTTGTTTTGATTATTTCGTTGTTTTTCAAAATAGCCGTTAGACTTTGTTAAACTAAAATAAGTATTAATTATTTTATAAACAGTATCAATTCCTTTATTGTAAAAGGCACTACAAGTTGTTACTTGTGGTTGCCAGTTACTATCTTTTGGGGGATATAAATGCAATGCGCGTGTAAATTCATTTTTTGCAAGTTCAGCACGTTTTACGTTATCATTATCGGCTTTGTTAATTACAATTGCATCAGCCATTTCAATAATACCACGTTTAATTCCTTGTAATTCATCACCAGCACCAGCCAATTTTAACAATAAAAAGAAATCAACCATGGAATGTACCGCTATTTCACTTTGTCCAACACCCACAGTTTCAATAAAAATGACATTAAAACCGGCAGCTTCACACAAAATAATGGTTTCACGTGTTTTTTGTGCTACACCTCCTAAAGAAGAACCACTTGGAGAAGGACGTATATATGCATTTTGGTCTTTTACCAATTCTTCCATTCGGGTTTTGTCGCCTAAAATACTTCCTTTATTAATAGAACTACTTGGGTCTATGGCTAACACGGCTACTTTTTGACCTTTATTGGTGAAGTACTTTCCGAAAGCTTCAATAAAAGTGCTTTTTCCTACACCAGGAACACCTGTAATACCAATTCTAATAGATTTATTTGCAAAAGGTAAGCATTGTTCTAAAATAGTATTTGCTTTTTTTTGATGATTTGGATTGGTACTTTCAATTAAAGTAATTGCACGACTTAGATATGAAATGTCTCCTTCAATAATTTTTTTAACAAACTCTTTTTCAGAAGGTTGTTTTCTTCGTTCTAGTTTTACTTTTTTTATTGAACTATCATTAGTTGTTGCAGGTTGTTGAATTCCTTCAACCTCATGTAAAGCAGATTTTAATGATTTTTTTTTGGTCATATTTCAAGCTCAATAATTGTTGTAAATTTAAAATATTTATTTTGATATAAAATACAACGTGTTATATAAATTTATTATGGCTTATAAATGGATTAAGGATAATCGTGTATATTTTCAACCTCCTAAATCCATTGCAGTATAAATTTTTCCATTAGGGATTTGTTTTTATCTTTACATCCTCAAAAATAAGTAGCAATTAATGGAATTATACAAAACAAACCAACTCAAAATATACAATTCTTTAAGTAAATCTAAAGAAGTTTTTAAACCAATTGTTGAAGGAAATGTTGGTATGTATGTTTGTGGCCCTACAGTTTATAGTAATGTACATCTAGGAAATGTTAGAACCTTTATGTCGTTTGATATGATTTTTCGTTACTTAAAACACTTGGGTTATAAAGTACGTTATGTACGTAATATAACTGATGCAGGACATTTAACAGATGATGATGCAGAAGATAAAATTTCTACCAAAGCTCGATTGGAAAAATTAGAGCCTATGGAAGTTGTGCAACGTTATACAATAGATTTTCACAATACGTTACAAAACATTAATAATTTACCTCCAAGTATTGAACCAACTGCTACAGGGCATATTGTTGAACAAATTGAAATAATTAAAGATATTTTAGCCAAAGGAATGGCTTATGAAGTTAATGGCTCGGTATATTTTGACGTTTTAAAATACAATGAAACGGAAAACTACGGAATACTTTCAGGGAGAAAAATTGAAGATTCTATAGAAAATACACGTGCCTTAGATGGACAATCTGAAAAGAAAAATCCGCAAGATTTTGCACTTTGGAAAAAAGCAGATGAACGACATATTATGCGTTGGCCTTCTCCTTGGAGTGATGGTTTTCCTGGTTGGCATTTAGAATGTAGCGCAATGAGTACTAAATATTTAGGAAGTGAGTTTGATATTCATGGAGGAGGAATGGATTTGAAATTTCCTCATCATGAATGTGAAATAGCTCAATCTAAAGTTAAAAATGGTGTAAA